>JAICLN010000059.1 GCA_025925615.1 Actinomycetospora sp.
AACCGGTCGGGGGATCTGGCGTCGCTGGCGGCGGGGGTGCTGGCGGACCTGGCGCCCGGTCGGGACGTCCGGCTCTCGGCGGAGGCGGTCCGGACGCTCGCCCGCCACGGGTGGCCGGGCAACGTCCGGGAGCTGCGCGAGGCGCTCCAGGCCGGACTGCGCCGTCGTCCGGTGGGCGAGATCGAGGTCGGGGACCTGCCCGGGTCGTGCCAGAGCGACCCGCGCAGCACGCTGCGCCCGTTCGATCAGGCCGAGCGCGACACGATCGTCGAGGCATTGCGCGCGTCCGGCGGGAACCGCGTGGCCGCGGCCGGCGCCCTCGGACTGGCCCGCTCCACGCTCTACCGCAAGATCGCGCAGTACGGGATCCACTAGGTGCGCTCCGCGCTCGTGAGCACTTTCCGGGGCTATAACCCCGGAAAGTGCTCACGAGCCGGAGGCACCTAGGAACAGAGCGCGCGCGTTCCCGGCCGTGAACTGCTCGCGGGCCTCGTCGTCGGGAAAGGCGGTGAGGAAACGGGCGATGTCCTCCCGGCCCGGCCGCTGGAATGGGTAGTCCGTCGAGAAGAGGAGCCGGTCGGGCGTCGTGACCTCGAGGGCGTGGCGCAGCAGGGTCGGGTTGAGCATCCCGGAGCTCGTGATGTGCACGTTGGACCGGACGTAGTCCGAGACCTTCCGGTCCAGGCCCGCGGCCCGGGCGATGCTGTCGGCCCGGTCGAGCCAGAAGAGCAGCACCTCGCCCCAGTGACCGAGGACGAGCTGCAGGTCGGGGTGGCGGTCGAACGTGCCGCGGGCGATCACCCGCAACGCGGCGAGCCCCGCCTCGAGGTGCCAGCCCCACCCGAAGGTCGCGAGGGCGAGGTCGGTCAGCGGGGCGATGCCGCCGTAGGCGGTCTCCCGGACCGCGCGCGGCGGGACCTGGGGGTGGATGAAGATCGGCTGCCCGAGGGCGGCGGCCGCGGCGAAGAGGTCGTCGTAGCGGGGGTCGTCCACGGGGGTGTCGCCGGTGCGGCCGTAGACCATCGCCCCGACGGCGCCGAGGCCGGCGGCGCGTTCGAGCTCCGCCGCGGCGACGGCGCCGTCGGTCATCGGGAGGGTGGCGAAGGCCCGCAGCCGCGTCGGGTGGCGGCCGACCGCCTCGGCGGCGAGGTCGTTCGCCCGCCGGCTCAGCGCCAGCGCGTCGCCCGCGTCCAGCGGCTGCGTCCCGGGCGGCGCCAGCGACAGGATCTGGACGTCGACGCCCTGGGCGTCCATGAACGCGATCCGGGCGTCCCCGAGGTCGTCGAGGTGCTCGAGGTTGTCGCCCATCTCGTCGAACACGATGCTGGGGTCACCCCGGTCCTCGGGGAGGGCCTTCACCGCCGAGGTCAGCGCGGGCAGGTTCCAGTGCTCCTCGATCGCGATCAGCGCCATGCCGACCATCCTGCTCCCGGTGGGGCTCAGAACCGCGCCGGGCGGGCCACGGCCACCGCCACGGCGAACCCGACGGCGGTCAGGGCCCAGGCCAGGGCATCGAGCACGTGGTTGGCGAGCACGACCGCGGCCACGAAGTGCAACGGCTGGGACACGACGATGGCGACCGCGGCCCAGCGGGGCACCGCCCGCCGGAGCGCGAGCCCGAGCAGCACCGTGCCGAGCACGTGGCCCACGACGAACACCATCCCCTCGAGGCTCCCCGGCCCGATGGTCGCGAGTGCGTCGAGCAGCCGGGCGGCCGCGTTCTGGGGGACACCGGCGTCCGACGCGGCCAGGGGCACCGGGTCCAGGGCGGCGGCCCAGGGCAGGGTCGCGAACCCCAGCCAGGCGACGACCGCCCCGATCGAACCGAGCACCGGCGCCGCCCGGACCGCGCGGACGGCCACGAGCAGCACCGCCAGCGGCAGCGTCAGCATCGCGAGGTAGTCGAGCCAGAGCACGGCCGTCTGGAACTCGGGGTGGCTCAGGGTCGTGGCGATGACCGCGGCGGAGTCGTCGGTCGTGTCCGAGGGCAGCAGGAGGCGGAGGAGGGCCACGGCCAGCGGGCCGACGGCGGCGACGGTCACGGCGAGCCCGCGGGGGACCGAGGGCGCCGGAGCGGCCGCGGACGGAGAGGTGGTCAGGGCGATGTCGCGCTGGGATTCGGTCATGGCGACGACGGTGCGGCCCGCGGACTCCCGCGGAGCAGGGTCGCCGGCGCCCGGGTGAACGGGCGTCCTCCCGGGCGCACCCGGGACGTCGACCCGGGACTTCGGGCCGCTGACCTGCGACGCTCGGACCCGTGAGCGCCAGGAGGGACGAGCACGGCCGCACCCGCACGACGACGGCCGTGGCCGGGGCGCTGTTCGCCCTGGTCCTCGTCGAGCTCGTCGTCGCCGGCGTGGGGGCGGGCGCCGCAGGGATGTCCTTCGCCGACGCGGTGGCCGACTACGTGGTCACCAACTCCGCGATCGGGCTCGCCGCCGCGGTCTCCGGGCTCCTGCTCGCGTGGCACCGGCCCCGCAACCCGATCGGCTGGCTGCTCGCGGCCGGCGGGGTGCTCCAGACGCTCTCGGCGGCGGTCTCCCCGCTCGTGCTCGCGGCCCTCGCGCGGGGCTGGCCGGAACCGGTCGCCCGCTCCGTCGCCACCGTCTTCTCCTTCGCCTGGCCGACCGCGATCGGCTTCTGCCTCCCCGCCGCCCTGCTGCTCTTCCCGTCGGGGCGCCTGCCGGGTCCGGGGTGGCGTCCGTTCGCCGGCCTGCTGCTCGTCGTCGCGGCGCTCTTCGTGCTGGAGAGCGGCACCGATCCGGCCGGCCTGGGCCCGGATCCGCGGTTGCGCGGTTGGGTGGTCCTCCCGGGCGCGGCGTGGGACGTCGTCGCCGTGGTGGCCGAGTGGGGCTTCCTGCTGGTCCTCCTCGGGGTCCTCGCCTCCCTCGTCGTGCGCTACCGCCGGGGCGACGAGCGCACCCGGCGCCAGCTGCTGTGGCTGGTGCTGGCCGTGCTCCTCGTCGCCGTCGACATCACGTTCTGGGGTCCCGCGCCGATCGGGCTGCCGGTCCTGAACCTGCTCGTGATCACGCTGATCCCGGTGTCGATCACGATCGCGATCCTGCGCCACCAGCTGCTCGACATCCGGCTCGTCGTCTCGCGCGCGGTGCTCTACGTGCTGCTCAGCGCCGCGGTGCTGGGGGTCTGGCTCGGGCTCGTGACGCTCCTCGAGCTGGTGCTGCACCGGGAGGCCGCGCCCGGGGCGTCGGCCGCGGTGACGGTCGTGGTCGTGCTGGTCGCCCTCCCGGTGCGCGGGCGGCTGCAGCGGGTGGTGGACCGGGCCTTCTACGGCGACCGCGCCGACCCGGTGGGCGCGGTGTCGCGGCTGGGCGAGCAGCTGGCCGTGGGGGAGGAGCGCGACGTGCTCGCCGCGATCGGCGAGGCCCTGCGCCTGCCCTCGGTGGCGGTGCACGCCCGGAACCGTCAGATCGGGACACCGTCGTGGTGGTCGCCGCCCCAGTGCCCGGCGTGCTCGTAGGTGCGGCGGCCCGAGATCAGGGCGCGGGTGGCCATCAGCTCGGTGTAGGCCTCGCCCGCCGGGCCGGTGTCGAGGCGGCGGTCGAGCCAGTTGAACAGCCGGAACCCGCCCTCGCCCATCGGTGCGTCGGGACCGTCGTCCGGCCCGGTGACGAAGCCGTCCAGCGAGATCGTCATGTCCACGCGGAGGGCCATCAGGTCGCCTCGGCACGCAGGACGCGGTAGCGCAGGGCCACCGACCCGGGTGCGTCGAGGGCGTGGAGCAGCTCGAGCTCGACGTGCTCGGGGAGCAGGTCGTCGAACAGCCGGCGGCCCTGCCCGAGCAGCACCGGCACGATCTGCAGCGCCATCTCGTCGAGCACCCCCGCGCGCAGGCAGGCCCGGGCGGCCTCGGCGCCGTGGAGCAGGACGTTTCGCTCCCCGGCGGCCTCCTTCGCCAGCCGGGCGGCCTCGACGACGTCGGTGACGTAGCGGGCGTGCCCGAGCGGCGGGTCGGCGGGCGCCGCGCGGGTCAGCACGAAGATCGGGACACCGTCGTGGTGGTCGCCGTGCCACTGCCCGGCGTGGTCGAAGGTCCGGCGGCCGGTGAGCGCGCCCCCGTCGTCATCGCGTCGGCCAGGACCGCGGCGCTGGCGGCGTCGGCACTGCGGACGGTGTTCGGGTCGCCGTCGTCGAGGGCGAGGGGATCGTGCAGCCGCTCCCCGTCGACCCCGAGCCCCTGGTCCGGCCCGTCCTCGGGGCCGGCGATGAACCCGTCGAGCGACATCCACATGTAGAGCACGATCTCGGCCACGACGCCCCCTCCGCTGCAGTACTAAAGCCGAACTAGATAGTACGGTAGCGGGACTGTCAATGGTGCAGGAGGAGCACCCCGAGGCCGGGAAGGGTGGAGACGAGCGCGAGGACCCCGAACGCGACGGCGGTGGCCAGACCGACTCCGGCCCCCAGGCCGGCGGCGGCGAACGCGGCCGCCGTGGTCGCCTCGCGGGGCCCCCAGCCGCCGACGGTGAGCGGCAGGCCCATCGACAGCAGCGCCAGCACCAGCAGCGGCAGGAGGGTGCCGGGCACGGCGTGCACGCCGACCGCGGCGGCGGCCACCTCGAGCAGCGCCAGGTGCCCGGCCATCGCGACCACCGACAGGCCCAGCACCGCGGGGCCGGTGCGGGCGGTGAGCAGCCCCGCCCGGGGCCCGGCCGTCACCGCGCCCAGGGTCCGCCGCACCCGCGGGACGGCCAGCAGACCCAGCAGGACCGCCACGGACACCGCGACCGCACCGGCCATGCCGTCGAGCAGGCCGCGGACCGGGTTCGGGACCACCAGCAGCACCACCACGGCGAGGACGACGACCACGACCTGCCCCGCGACCCGCTCGAGCACCACCGCCCGCACGCCCCGGCCGAGGTCACCGCTGCGCCGGCCGTGGTCGACCGCACGGTGCACGTCGCCCAGCACCCCGGCCGGGAGCACCGAGTTGAGGAACTGGGCGCGGTAGCAGCCGCCCAGCGCGGCGCGGAAGCGGAGGGACAGGCCGAGCCCGCGGGCGACCACGCACCAGCGCGCCGCCGAGGCCGCCGTCGTGACCGCTCCCAGCCCGAGCGCCGCGGCCACCGCCGCCGGCGAGACCGCCCGTAGCCCGTCGAGGACCGCCCCGGTCCCCAGGTGCACCACCACGGCGACGACCAGCGCGAGGCCCGCGAGCACCTTCAGCACCGCCGCCGGCACGGGGCGCCGGCCCGCGACGCGGCGGGGGACGGCGGTCGCAGTCATGGGTGCCCCGTTCCGAGCCGGACGACAGGCGGACACCCGAGAACACGGGCTCCGCTCGCCGACGGTTCACCGGCGGAGGTGAACCGGAGGGGGCCCCGCTCCGTGTCCTCCCGGGGCGCCATCGACGGCGGCCACCGTCGACATGCTCACCGAGGCGCGGAACGAGGTCCGCACGTCGCGCTCGCCCGCCACCCCGCGGGTGACCCACCAGTAGGGTGCCCGCGTGGACGTCGACGACCTCGAGGGCTACCTCGACCGCTGGTCGCGGGCCCACGGCGGCTACGACGTCCGGTCCTCCCCGGCCACGCTGTTCTGGCTGCGGCTCGTGCACCGTCTCGCGGCCCCCGCGGCCCGGCGTCGCGTCCCGCCCAGCTGGGTGACCGTCACCGGCGCGGTGGTGGCGATCGCCGTTGCCGTGCTCGCGTGGCTCGGCGGCCGGTGGCCGCTGCTCGCGGCGGTGCTCGTCGTGGTCGTCGCGCTGCTCGACGGCGTCGACGGAGCCGTTGCGGAGATCACCGACAGTGCGTCCGCCTGGGGCCGGGTCCTCGACCAGCTGGTCGACCGCATCAGCGACCTCAGCATGGTCACGGGGCTGTGGCTCCTGGGTGCGCCCGGGCCGCTCTGCGCGGCCGGCGCGGTCCTGACGATCCTCGACGAGTCCGTCCGGGGGAGCGCCGCCGCCGAGGGCATGTCGGAGGTCGGGCTGGTGACGATCGCCGAGCGACCCAGCCGTCTGCTCATCGGGGGCCTCTCGTTCGCGGTGGCCGGCGTCGTCCCGTTCGCCGCCGGGCTGGTCACGACCGTCGGGGCCGGGCTCTGGACGTTCCTGGCCCTCGTCGCCACGGGGCAGCTGGTGGTCAACATCCGCCGGCGGCTCCGCGGTCTCGCACGGAACGTGGCGCGTGAGGACCACGACGACGAGCCCGAGGCGGCCTGAGACCGGGCCGCCCGGCCGCGCGGTGAGGTGGGCGAGGACGTCGCGGACGGCGTTGGTGCGCGACGGACGCGGCGGGGACCTGACGATGCGCGTCCGGCGCCTCGTCGTCACGGTGCTGCTGCCGGTCGCGCTCGCGGGGTGCGGGGCGCCGCCGCCCGTCGCTCCAGCGGCCCCGGCGGGCAGCGTCCGGATCATGACCTGGAACGTCGAGACCGGTCGCTACGACCCGCCCGACTGGGCCGGGACGATCGCCGCGGCCCGCCCGGACGTCGTGGGGCTGCAGGAGAT
This sequence comes from Actinomycetospora sp., assembly GCA_025925615.1. Classification (GTDB taxonomy): domain Bacteria; phylum Actinomycetota; class Actinomycetes; order Mycobacteriales; family Pseudonocardiaceae; genus Actinomycetospora. The sequence continues at coordinate 6,473 of JAICLN010000059.1, forward strand.
CTGCGCCGGCGAGGCCGTCGCCCTCGCCGACCTGCTGCGTCGCGACCACGGACTGCCCTACGTCGCCGTCCCCGGGCCGATCCGGCCGGTCGGGGCCGAGGACGCCGAGCCGGTCAACGCCGAGCTGCGCGGACCGTGTCACGACGGCGCCGTGGTGACCTACGGGCTGGCGGTGCTCACGCTGCTGCCGGTGACCTCGGCGAGCACGGTCCTCTACGCCCCGGACCACCGCGACGAGCAGCGCGGCTACCAGCGGGTGACGGTGCGCGGCCCGGACGGGGGCGCGCTCACGGTGTACGACACGCACCTCGGGCTCGCGGGCGTGGCGGCCGCCCAGATCCGGGACGTCGCGGGGCGGGCCGGCGACGAGCCCGGACCGACCGTCGTCCTCGGCGACCTGAACGTGGGGGAGGACCAGCCGGCCCTCCTGGCCCCGCTGCGCGACCGCTTCGCCGAGGTCGACCCGGACCGGCGTCTCCCCACCTTCGAGAACGACCCCGGGGACCCGGACCGGCTGCCCCAGGACAAGATCGACTACCTCTTCTTCCGGGGTCAGGAGTCCGTCGACCCGCCGACGGTGCCGTGGGCTCCGGCGTCGGACCACCGTCCGCTGATCGGGACGCTGCGCGCCCGCCCGGCGTCGCGTTGACGCTCCCGGGTGACGCACGCCATATTCGAGAGGACTCCCACCTCTCGCCCCGCCGGTGGCTCTTCGTGCCGCCGACTCGTCCCGCTCGACGAGGAGCCCGCATGAGCGTTGACCCGACGATCGCCCATGTCCCGCACGGTCGCCTCGGCGATCCCTCGATGACCCTCGGGACCGACCCCCGGGCCGACCCGCGGATGCTCGCGGTGTTCGAGGGCTTCGGCCTGCTGGGCCACGCGGACCCGGCCCCGATGGGACGGGACGCCGGTCGGGAGTCGCTGCTGGGCTTCGTCGACGCCGCGGAGGAGGCCTTCGAGGGCCTGTTCACCGCCCTGTCCGCGTCGTGGACTCCGATGACCGGGATCACCCGCGAGACCCGCACGATCGCCGGCGCCGACGGCGGCGAGATCAGCCTGTCCGTCCACCGTCCCGCCGGCCACGACGGACCGCTGCCACTGATCTACCAGGTCCACGGCGGCGGCATGGTGATGCTCGCGTCCACCGGGGCGCTCTACCAGCGCTGGCGAGACGAGCTGGCCGGCGGCGGGGCGGTGGTCGTCGGTGTCGAGTACCGCAACGGCGGCGGCGCGCTGGGGCCCCACCCGTTCCCCGCCGGGCTCGACGACTGCGTCGCGGGGCTGGGCTGGGTGCACGAGCACCTCACGGAGCTGGGCGGGACCCACATCGTGCTCACCGGTGACTCCGGCGGCGCGAACCTCGTCCTGGGCCTGGCCATCCGGGCCGGGCGGGAGGGCTGGCTCGGGCGCATCGCCGGGGTCTACGCCCAGTGCCCCTACATCCTGGGCACATGGGACCGGCCGGCGTCGGACCTGCACTCGTTGCGGGAGAACGACGCGTACTGGCTCAACCGGGAGCTGTTCCCGTTGCTCGCGGAGGTCTACGACCCCGGCGCCGCCCACGCGGACGAGGCGACGTGCTGGCCCGCCCGCGCGACCGTCGACGACGTGCGCGGGCTCCCGCCGCACGTGATCTCGTGCAACGAGCTCGACCCGCTGCGCGACGAGGGCATCGCCTATCACCGGCTGCTCCTGCAGGCCGGCGTCTCCTCGATCGGGCAGGTCAACCTCGGGCTCTGCCACGTCGGCCAGCTCCTGTTCCGAGAGGCCATGCCGGACGTCTACGCGCACGCCGTCGACGACGTGGTGTCCTTCGCCCGTCGCGTCGGGTCCTGACCCGAACCGGAGCGGGCCGGCGGACGAACACGACGACCGGGGCTGATCTCGGAACGCGTGTTCAGGGAGAGTGCCGTGGAGCCCGAGCAGGAGAGTCTGACCTTCGTGGTCGTCGCGACCGGCGTGCTGGTCCTGAACGCGCCCACCGCGCTGCAGGTGATCTGGTTGCTGGCGCTGGCAGGGTTCCTGGTCGCGGCCGGCCGGCTCCGTGACCGGCCGGCCTCGGTCGATCCGCAGAATGTCGGGTAGCCCGCTCTCCGCTGACGCGCGGGACGTGGAGCTCCTCCCCGGGGTTCAGGTCGGGAAGACGAAGGAATAGCCCTGGGCGCGCAGCCACGGGAGCAGCTGGGCGACCGCACTGACCGTCTGGTCCCGCGGCCCGCCGCCGTCGTGGAAGAGGATGATCGCGCCGGGATGCACCTGGCGTTTCACGGAGGCGACGATCGCGGCGGAGCCCGGCCGGGTCCAGTCGCGCGTGTCGACCGTCCACCCGAGCGGCTGCATGCAGTTCTGCGCGGAGAGCCGCAGCATCGTCGGGGTCCAGTTCCCCCCGGGAGCCCGGAAGTAGTCGACGTCGGCGCCACCGGCGGCCGCCACGAGGACGTCGCGGCTCACACGCAGCTGCTGGTCCATCACCCGCGGGGTGTGGGTGCCGAGGCCCTCGTCGTGGGTGATCGTGTGGTTGCAGAGCCGGTGACCCGCCGCGACCACGCGGCGCACGAGGGCCGGCTGCGCCCGCGCCTGACCGCCGATCTGGCAGAAGGTCGCCGTGGCGTGGTTCTGCGCGAGCAGCCGGAGGATCTGCGGCGTGTACCGCCCGTCCGGTCCGTCGTCGAAGGTCAACGAGACGACCTTGCCGTGGGCCCGGGCGACCGAGAGCAGCGTGGGGTCCGCCCGGGGCGGAGCGGCGACGGGGGCAGCAGCGTCGACCGCGGTCACGCTCGGGACCGCGATCACGGGCCCGGCGGCCAGCGCCGTCGCCGGACCCTCGTCGAGCAGGACGACCGCGGTGACGCCGACGAACAGCCCGACGACGGCCAGCAGGCCGGCCCAGCGGTACACGTACGGCGGGCGCAACACCCGTCGCCGGGTCTCGCGCTGTCGCTCAGCGCGGTCGCCACTCCAGTCCCATCCGCCCCACGAGGTCACAAGCGTCACACGGTAGGGCGACCGACGTCGGCGGCATAGCGACTCGCCGAAGTCGCCGGGGGGAGAGGCGGAGGGTCGGCCGTCAGCCGGAGGTGGCGGCGTCGTCCCGCGGTGCGGCGGGCGACCCGGACGCCCAGCACCCGTCGGGTCCGGCGGGTGGCCGGAAGTCGGTGATCGCCTCCCGCCAGTCGACCCGGAGGGATTCCGACGAGCGTTCCGTCGTCCCCCGGCGCGGCCGCGGCAACGACGGGGCGGCGGGTGCGGTCGGGTGCACGGTGAGTGCCATGGGGCCGTCCTCGAGCGTCCTGCACGAGTCAGACGGCCACCGACTGGACCGCCGACAGGAGCGGAGAGTGTGTTAACTCCAGGTGATCAGACTGTCCACGGCCCGTCAACCGCCGGGAGGGGGGCAGGGGGCGTCCCGCCGCGCCGTAGCCGCCGGCGCCGGGCTGGTCGGCCGGCGGGGCCGGCCAGTCCCGGACGTCGACGAGCCCGGGCGGCACGAGGACGAACCCCTCGAGCAGACCGTGATCAGACCACGCGACCGCCTCGCGTCCATGATCAGCAGGCCTGGGTGGTTCCGGCCGGAGCGTCGGGGCAGCGACCCAGTCCTGTTGATCATGCCGGGGGCTCGCGGCGAGGCGGTTGTGCCGCACCCTGGGTGGATGCACACGTCACAGCGGAGGATCCGGTGAGCGACGACGTCGTGGAACTGCGCAGCGACCGCGGGTTCGACGAGACCCGGCAACGGCTCGAGGACGCCCTGAGCAGCCGCGGCCTCGAGGTCTTCGTGCGCATCGACCACCGGGCGAACGCCGTCGCCGCCGGGCTGGAGATGCCGCCGGCCACCGTCGTCGTGTTCGGCGCGGCCCGCGTCGGGACCCCGCTGATGCTCGATGCGCCCCGCCTCGCCCTGGACCTCCCGCTGCGGATCCTGGTCCGCGCCGAGGACGACGGGGCCGTGGTCGCCTTCCACGACCCGACGGGCCTGGTCACCGACGCCGGGCTCCCGCCCGAGCGCGGCCGGGAGCTGCAGGCGGTGGCCGTCATCGCCGCCGTGGCGGCGGGTCAGCCGCTTCCCTGAGGAGCGCCGCGGGCCCACGATGTCCTCGCGGCAGAACGAAAGGACCCCGACCATGGCGCCCGACCTCTCGATCGCGCACTCCGAGCCCGAGCCCGACGACGAGGCGGCCGACGAGGGCATCGCCGTCGCCGGCAGCCTTGCGACGTCCGAGAGCATCGCCGTCGCGGGCAGCGTCGGGACGGCCGGGAGCATCGCGGTGGCCGGCAGCGTCGCCACCGCCGGCAGCGTCGCCGTCGCCGGGAGCGTGGCGACCGCCGGCAGTGCCGGGGTGGGCGGGAGCGTCGCCACCGCCGGCAGCGCCGCGATCCTCGGCAGCGTCCTCACGCTGGTCGGCGTCGGGCTCCGCCGGTGCCTCGCGACGCTGGCCTGCGTGGGCTGCGACCGGTGCGTCGGCTGCATCGCGTGCGTCGACTGCGTGGACTGCGTCGGGTGCATCGGCTGCGTGGGGCTGCGCGGCGCGGTCGGTCAGCGGGGTGTCCGCGCGTAGCCCGGGGGCGGCGGCTCAGAGGTGGCTGACGTTGAGCGGGTCGGTGTGTCGGCGCAGCGCGACCATGGTGATGGCCGCGACGACGATCGTGACCACGGCGAGGACGGCCAGCGCCGGCTGGAGCCCGCCGACCCCGACGCCGAGGGCGGCGATGACCAGCGGCGAGAGGAACTCGCCGATGAACAGCGTCCCGGTCCACAGCCCGGTGCCACGCCCCCGCTGCTCGAAGCTGAGCCGGTTCACCGCCCACGTCAGCATGGTCGGCAGCAGCATGCCGGTCCCGAAGCCGGTGATGACGGCGCCGACGGTGATCAGCGGGATCGAGGAGCCGGCGAACACGAGCAGGAGCCCGACCGCGGCGAGCGCGAACTCGATGGGGAGCAGGACCCGTGGTGAGCTCCCCGCGACGCGGCTGAAGACGATCGCGCCGGCGGCCGTGGCCAGCGACATGATCGCGCTGACGAGCCCGATGGTGGCCGTCGAGGTGACCCCGACGCCGTTCAGGACGAAGGAGAGCTCGACGATCAGGGCGTAGAACACGACGCCGCCGAACAGCGTGACGATGCAGGGGGCGGCGAGCCGGCGCCACGGGATCGAGGGCAGCGGCCGGGCGACGGTGGTGTCGCGGCCGGTCGGCTGCCAGATCAGGCGGGCCATGGGCACCACGAGCAGGACGGCGATCAGGTAGAGCCAGAACGGGGTACGCCACCCCGCGGCGCCGAGGGCCCCGCCGACGCCGAGGAACACCGTCGCGGACAGGGCGGTGACCAGCGTCTGCAGGCCCAGGTAGCGGCTGCGCTTCTCGCCGGACCAGTAGTCGCCGATCAGGGTGGTCGCCGAGGTCATGATCGCGGCCTCGCACAGCCCGACGAGCACCCGGCTACCGAGGATCGCGGGCAGCGAGGCCAGGTAGAGCGGCGCCGTGCCGAAGATCGAGTAGGCGACGAGCGCGACGAGCAGCAGCCGCTTGCGGTCGAAGCGGTCGGCGATCAGGCCGGCGAACGGCGCCCCCAGCCCGACGATCAGCGCGGGCACGGTGAGCACGATCGGCACCAGGACGGCGGCGCCGGGTACGGCGGCGAACTCGGCCTGCATCTGGGGCAGGACCGGGGCGATGAGCACCGCCCCGAGCACCGACATGCAGCTGGCGGCGAGCAGCAGGACCAGCTGCGGGATGCCCGCGGCGTGGCCGGTGGCGGGGTCGACGGTCGTGTCGGCGCCCGCGGGGAGGACGCTGCGCGGCGGGGGCGTGGTGGGGCTGGTGGACATATGGCGGCGGTGCCCTTCGGGACAGGTGCCGGCGCTCCGGTGACGTCGGGAGGGGCCGGGGGCTCGGGTGTCGCAGGCCACGGTGACCGTGGTCGTGCCCACCCAGGAAGACGAAAGCCCCGATGCCCGGTATCGGGTCCGCCGATGACCCGGCTCCCGGAGCCGGCCCCAGGCGAGAGACACACTCCGAGCCGGAGGCGCCGGGCACGGGGGACCGGGCGGGTCAGCGCGACGCCGCGCCGGCGCCGAGCCGCTCGCGGACCTGGGAGAACGCGCCCCGGAACCACCGGTGCCCGGCGTCGCGCTCGTAGGTCGGGTGCCACCAGAGCGCCTCGACGAGCGGGGTGACCGGGAACGGGCAGGGCAGGATCCGGACGTCGGCCGCCGTCGAGAGCCGGCAGGCGAGGCGTTCCTGGATCAGTGCGAACCGGTCCGTGCCCGCGACCAGGAACGGCAGCGCGAGGAAGCTCTCCGACACCGCGACGACCGTCGGCTCGATGCCGGCCATGGCCAGCTGCTTCACCGCCGGCGTGTAGGCCGTGGGGTCGCGGCGGTAGACGACCATGGGCAGCGTCTGCAGGTGGTCGAGGGTGAAGTCCGCGCCCACCCGGTCGTTGTCGCCGCCGACCATGCAGACCCACTGGTCGGTGTAGATGTCCTGGTGCGGCAGGTCCTGCAGGTAGCCGTGCGGCAGCACGATCGCGTCGACCGCCCGCAGGCTCTCGGGGGCGTCGTCGACCGCCTCCCGGGTCATCTGGTGGAGCCGCAGGCACCCGTGCGGGGCCTGCTCGGCGAGGACCGCGGTCAGTTCCTGACCGAGGATGGCGACCGCGTAGTCCGAGACGATCACGGTGAACTCGCGGTCGGACGTCGCGGGGTCGAACTCCGGGGCACCGGCGAACACGCGCTCGAGGACCCCGAGCGCTCCCGCGGTCCGTTCGACGAGGTCCGACGCCAACGGGGTGAGCTCGTAGGCGTTGCCCACCCGGGCGAGCAGCTCGTCCCCGAAGTGCCGGCGGAGGCGGGAGAGCGCGGTGGAGAGCGTGGGCTGGCTCAGGCCGAGGCTGGCGGCCGCCCGGGTCACCGACCGCTCCCGGAGCAGCGCGTCGAGGGACACGAGCAGGTTGAGGTCGAGGTTCGACAACCTCGTGCCGCGCGGCGCCGTCACCGCGACCTGCTCATCGGAAATCCCCATACCCCGCATCGGCGAGTTCGTGTTCCCGGATACTGCCCGGCTCCCGCACGGTGAGGCAACGCAACGCCGACCCGGAGGACACCGTGCCGATACCCGCAGGACAGCCCGTGGGGGACACCCGGGCCCTCGTCGGCGCCGGTTTCGACCCGGCCGACCCCGAGGCGGCCATCGCCGCCACCACGGCCAAGGTCAGCAACTGGGGCCGGTGGGGCGCCGACGACGTGCTCGGCACGCTGAACTTCCTCGACGACGCCAAGCGCGTGGACGGGGCGCGGTGCGTGCGCCGCGGGACGGCGTTCTCGCTGTCCCAGCCCTTCGACATGGACGGGCCGCAGTCGGGCTGGCGGCGGCGCACCAACCCGGTGCACACCATGCTCGACACCGGCCGCGAGGCCCTCGACGGCGAGTTCCCCCACGGCCTGGGCGGCGCCGACGACGTGATCGCGATGCCGCTGCAGTGCTCGACGCAGTGGGACGGGCTCGGCCACATCTTCGACCGCGGCCACGCCTGGAACGGCCGTGAGGCCGCCGCGGTCGTCACCAGCGCGGGGGACCGGGTCACCGGCATCGAGACCGCCGCGCTCGCCGGCTTCGCCGGGCGCGGGGTCCTGCTCGACGTCGGCCGGGCCCTCGGCGCCGGCGGCGAACAGCCGGACGGCTTCGCCGTCACCGCCGAACACCTGGAGACGACGATCGCCGCCCAGGGCGCGACAGCCCGCGTCGGCCGCGGCGATCTTCTGCTGG
>JAICLN010000378.1 GCA_025925615.1 Actinomycetospora sp.
CCACCAGCGCCGGCCGCGCCGGGGTGGCCGCGGGCTGCTGGACATCACGTCGATGCAGATCTCGGTGGGCACGCTCGAGCTCGGGGTCACCTTCTTCAACCAGGCCTGGCGTCACTCCCAGATGCCTCGCGGCACCCGGGCGATGTTCGCCGGGAAGCTCGAGAAGTTCCAGGGACGCTGGACGCTCGGCACCCCGCAGGCCCGGAAGATCCGGGGGGACGGGGACGACGACGATGACGAGTCGCTCAAGCTCCCCCCGGTCACGCCGATCTACCCGGCGACGAGGAACGTGCAGACCTGGGACCTGCTCGCCGCGGTGCGCCAGACCCTCGAGGTCTTCGACGACCCGCTGGATCCGGTCCCCGAGGAGATCCGGCGCCGGCACGGTCTCGTCGGGCTGGGCCGGGCGCTGCGCGACATCCACCTCCCGGCCACGCTCGAGGACACCAGGCCCGCGATGCGCCGGCTCACCTGGGACGAGGCGCTGGCCCTGCAGCTGGTGCTGCAGGGGGAGAAGCTCGTCGCGGCGGAGCGGCCCGCCCCGGCGTGCCCCCGGGTCGAGGACGGGCTGGCCGCGGCGTTCGACGCCCGCCTGCCGTTCGCGCTGACCGCCGGCCAGCAGAAGGTCGGGGCCGACCTCGCGGAGGCCCTCGCCACGACGCGTCCCCTCAACCGGCTGCTGCAGGGCGACGTCGGGTCGGGCAAGACGGTGGTGGCGCTGCGGGCGATGCTGCAGGTCGTCGACGCCGGACGTCAGGCCGTGCTGCTCGCGCCCACCGAGGTGCTCGCCGGGCAGCACACCCGCTCGCTGCGCGCCATGCTCGGCCCCCTCGGCCGGGCGGGCGAGCCCGCGGCGCTCTTCGCCGGCGACGGCGGCCCGGGGGACCCCGAGCCGGTCGAGCTCGACACGAGCGATCAGGCCACCCGGATCGTGCTGCTCACCGGCTCGCTCTCGGCGAAGGAGCGCCGCGCCGCGCTGCTCGACGTCGCGTCGGGCGCGGCCGGGATCGTCGTCGGGACGCACGCCGTGATCCAGGAGCGTGTGGGGTTCGCCGACCTCGGCCTGGTCGTCGTCGACGAGCAGCACCGCTTCGGCGTCCGGCAGCGCGACGAGCTCCGGTCGCGCACGGGGGACCGGGTGCCGCACCTGCTCGTGATGACGGCGACCCCGATCCCGCGCACCGTCGCGCTCACCCTGTACGGCGACCTCGACGTCTCGGTCCTCGACGAGCTGCCCGCCGGACGGCAGCCGATCGACACCCGCGCCGTCCCGGGCGGGCGGCCCAAGTGGCTCGCGCGCGTGTGGGAGCGGGTGCGGGAGGAGGTCGACGCGGGCCACCAGGCCTACGTGGTCTGCCCGCGCATCGGCGACGACGAGCCCGCGCCCGACCCCGCCGACACCGCCGACGGGCCCGACGGCGAGGCCGACGGCGAGGAGCGCCGTCCGCCGCTGGGTGTGCTGGAGGTCGCCGAGCTGCTCGCCGCCGGGCCGCTCGCCGGGCTGCGGGTGGAGATCCTGCACGGACGGCTCCCCGCCGAGGAGAAGGACGACGTGATGCGCCGCTTCGGGGCGGGCGACATCGACGTCCTCGTCGCGACGACGGTGGTCGAGGTGGGTGTCGACGTCCCGAACGCGACCGCGATGGTCGTGCTCGACGCCGAGCGCTTCGGGGTCTCGCAGCTCCACCAGCTGCGCGGGCGCGTCGGGCGGGGCACCTCGCCCGCCTCCTGCTACCTCGTCACCGACGCCGAGGCCGGCAGCTACTCCATGACCCGCCTGGAGCGGATCGCGGAGATCTCCGACGGCTTCGCCATGGCCGACCTGGATCTCGAGCTGCGCAGCGAGGGCGACGTGCTGGGCACCGACCAGGCGGGGCGGATGAGCACGCTGCGCTTCCTCTCGGTGCGCCGCCACGGCGAGGAGATCGCCGAGGCGCGGGAGGTGGCCCGCGCCGTCCTCGCGGACGATCCGGCCCTGGGGAACCATCCGCGGCTCGCCGGCCTCGTCCGGGCGGTCGTCGGTGATGAGGGCGCACAGTTCCTGGACCGGCTCTAGCCCGGACCGGCTCCGAGCGGTCCCGGCTCGCCCGCGAACGGCGGCGATCCGGGACCGAACGGTCGTGGGCGCCGACGGACGGCACGCGGAGCACGGCCGCCGGGGCGAACGCGGCGTGACCGGACGGGCACGGCGCGCTCGCCGATCAGCGCGCGGAGGCGACCTCCGAGCGCGACACGCAGGTCCCGGTTGCGCCACACCGGTCACGGTTCGGTTACGGTCCGGTGGTCGGTCCGCAACAGCGAGCCGATGCGCTCGGTCGCTTCGCCCACTCCCGTTCGGCGGCCTCCCCGGAGCGCGTGGAACGTCCAGGACGGGACGGAGATCGTCGGCCCGCTGCACTCCCCAGCGGTCGGCCGACCGGGGATCGCCCACGCGTCCCCGTCCGATCACCGTCGGGTGTGGAGACGACGCATGACCGCTGTCCTTCCTCCGGTCAGGCCCAACCCGGCCGGGGCGCGGCACCGCGCTCCGGACGCCGCGACCACCGGGTC
>JAICLN010000113.1 GCA_025925615.1 Actinomycetospora sp.
CCGGCCGCCTTCTGACCGGCCGCCTTCTCGCCGGCCCCCTGGCGCGCGACCTGGTGGGCCGGCGTACCGCCCTGGTCGGCGCCCGCGGTCGGCGTGGGAGCCGGTGCCGGCGCGGCCTGTGCGGCCCCGACCGTCCCCAGCGATGCGGCCACCGCGAGACCCACGGCGACGCCGATCCTCGTGCGAAGTGTGCTGTTCGGACGCATTCCGCGTCCCCCTTCCCCGACGCCGGGCGGCGGCTCCGCCCGAGGCGGCGCCGGAGCGTAGCGGGGTAATCACACTACGAAATCAGGGGGATCGGGTTCCTCCGGTCGGTCCATCCAGGGTCAACGAGGGGTCAAGCGCACCTTCGACGAGGGTGAACGGTCACCAGTTGTCGAAGAGGCCGCCGCCGTCGAACCCGCCGCCGTCGAAGCCCCCGAAACCACCCCCGTCGAAGCCCCCGCCGTCGAAGCCTCCACCATCGAAGCCCCCGCCGTCGAAGCCCCCGCCCCACCCGCCGTCGAGACCCCCGCCGAAGCCGGAGAACAGGGCGTCGGCGAGCAGCACGCCACCGACGGCGCCCGCGCCACCGAGCAGCATCGGCTTCCACCACGGCTCGGAGTACCAGCCGGCGGCCACGGGCCGGCCCGCCACGCTGCCCCCGGGGTAGTAGTGCGAGTTCTGCGCGGACGGAGCCGGCGACCCCGTCACGGTGCGGCCCTCGACGTCGACGCTGCGGTCGGCGGTGAGCTCGCCGGCCCGGGCCCGGTCGGTGCTCGACGGCAGCTCGGGACCCGGGTCCATGCCCATCGCGGTCCGCGCGGCGCGGACGAAGTGCAGGCCCTCGAGGGCGGTGTCGCTGACGAGGCGGTACTGGCCCGGGGTCGACGCGGACGCCAGCTGGGAGCCGGCGGCCGTGGACCGCTCGGAGGCGTCGGCGAGCGCCTGGCGGGAGGGCTCGTCGGTGCCCGAGAGCGAGAGCACCTGGCCACCGAGCCGGTCGTACCAGCGGCGGGCCTCGGCCTCGGCGTCCACGTCGGCCGCTCCCGAGCCGACCCCCGCCGGGGACGCGCCCGCTCCCGCGGCACGGGGTGGCCGACGCGAGACGGCCAGCGCGATCAGGCCTCCGACGACGAGCAGGAACAACAGGACGGTCAGCACATCGTCGACGATCCACCCCGTACCTGAACGGCACCTGTGGGCCCCCTGAGCATCGGGACGTGCGGGATGCCGTCCTCGTCGTACTCGGGCCCGGAGACCGCGAAGCCCAGGCGCTCGTAGAAGCCGCGGACCCGGACCTGGGCACCGAGGACGACCGACCCGGGCAGCGTCGCGAGCGCCTCCCGCATCAACGACGCGCCCGCCCCCGTCCCGCGCGCCGCGGGCGCGGTGACGACGCGCCCGATCCGGTGCCCGACGCCCGGCTCGACCAGCACCCGGAGGTAGCCGGTGACCGCGCCGCCGTCGTCGCGGCTCCACCAGTGCACCGCGTCGGGCTCGACGTCGCGACCGTCCAGCTCGGCGTACGGGCACTCCTGCTCGACGACGAAGACCGCGACACGCAGGGCGAGGACGTCGTAGAGGTCGCGGGGCGCCATCTGGTCGAGCGCGGCCGAATGGATCACCTCGCCACGGTAGGACGAGGGCGGTGGGACCCGGGCCACGTGAGGGTGGCCCCGCCGGACGAGCGCGGTGTATGACTGCCGTGTGACGACGTCGGGCGACGATCTCGAGCGGTTCTGGCCGAGCCGCCGCCTCGACGCCTTCGACGAGTTCTGTCGCCGCTGCGGCTGACCTGCGCCTCCTGCGCCCTTCCACCTCACCCCGCCCGTTCGGGCGCCGGTGGACGGCAGCGCCCCAGGCCCGGCCGGCCCGCGTGCCGACCCACTCGCACCTCCGTCACCCCGGGGAGAGCCCGACCATGAGCATCACCACCGACCGACCCACCCTCACCGCCGAGCAGGTCGTGGCCCTCGACCCCGTCCGCCACGGCCTCGTGGACCCCGCCGGCGGCAGTCGCGACCTCGACGCGATGCTCGACGAGGCCCGGGAGGCCGAGCGCGCGGGCGCCGAGGCGGTCGTCGTTCCCGCCGCCGAGGCGGGAGCACGCCGGCCCCGGCACTGGCCGGTCACCGCCCAGGCCCTCGCCGTCCTGCTCGCGACGACCCGCGTCCGCGTCGTCGTGCCGATCCCGGCGCAGGCCTGGGATGTCGACGCCGTCGCGCGCTTCGCGCAGAGCGCGACCGGGCTCGCGGGCGACCGGCTCACCGTCCGCGTCCTCGGCGCGGGCGCCGAGGCGTTCGCCCGGGGGTTGCGCGCCCGCTGGGCAGGCCCGGTCCTCGTCGGGGCCCCGGTCCCGGCCGCCGCCTGACGACGACGTCCCCCGGCAGCGTCCAGTGATGGGCGCCACAGGTCCGACAGTTGAAGCTTGAAGTGATGGTGCTAGGGTTGTCCTCAGCACCAAGTTGACGCTTCAAGTGTGGAGGACACCATGACCGAGACCGCCGCTCCCGCGCTCACCCTCGCCGGCGAGTACCAGATCGACCCGGCCCACAGCCGCATCGGCTTCACCGCCCGGCACGCGATGGTGACGAAGGTCCGGGGCTCCTTCGGGGAGTTCCGCGGCTCCGCGCGCGTCGACGACGCCGACCCGACCGCGTCGTCCACCGAGATCGTCATCCAGGCCGCGAGCTTCGACTCCAGCCAGGAGCAGCGCGACGGCCACGTCCGCAGCGAGGACTTCCTCAACGTCGAGGTGTACCCGGAGATCACGTTCCGCTCCACGCAGGTCGAGAAGGCCGGCGACGACGTCTGGCGCGTCACGGGCGACCTGACCATCCGCGACGTCACCGCCCCGGTGACCGTCGACTTCGAGTTCACCGGCCTCGCGAAGGACCCCTTCGGCAACATCCGGGCCGGCTTCGAGGGCTCGACGACGATCAGCCGAAAGGACTACGGCATCACCTTCAACGCCGCCCTGGAGACCGGTGGCGTGCTGGTGAGCGAGAAGGTCGGGCTCGAGTTCGACATCTCGGCGATCAAGCAGGCCTGAGCCCCACTACCGTGGCCGGCGTGACGCGAGACGACGACACCGCGGCCCCCGACCGCCGCGCAGCCCGGACTCCGACGACGGCCCTGGTGCTCTCCGGCGGCGGGGTCGCCGGCATCGCCTGGGAGGTCGGCGTCCTGCACGGGCTGCGCGCGGCGGGCGGCACGCTGGCCGCCGCCCTCGACGCCCCGGCCCTCGTCGTCGGCACCTCGGCCGGCTCGGCGGTGGGCACGATGGTCGCCGCCGCCGCGGACCGCGGCGCCGACTGGGACCTCGAGGACGCGTGGGCGGCCCAGCACGAGCCGTCCACGACCGAGATCGCCCGGTCCGTCGACCTGGAGGCGCTGTTCGCGCGGATGGCCGACCCCGCCCTGTCCGGCGACCCGGTACGGGCCCGGCAGGTCGTCGGCGAGTTCGCCCGCGGGATCGACCCCGCGGAGGCGCCCGGGCGGGGCCACGTGTGCACCGGCAGGCGCGCGGTGACGGACCGGCCCCGCACCCCGCTGCGCATCACCGCCGTCGACGCGCGCAGCGGCGAAGCCCGAATCTTCGACGCCGCCGCCGGGGTCGACCTCGACGACGCGGTGACCGCGAGCTGTGCCGTCCCCGGGGTCTGGCCGGTGGTCCCGATCGGCGATCGCGAGTACATGGACGGCGGCATGGCGTCCCTCGGCCACGTCCCGCTGGCCGCCGGCCACGACCGCATCGTCGTGCTGGCCCCGATGATCACCCCGACGGTCGGCGGCCTGCGCGGCCTCGAGGAGGAGCTCGCGGAGGTCCGCACGACGGGCGCCGACGTGGTCCTCGTCGGCCCCGACGAGGAGTTCCTCGCGGGCCCGGGAGCCCACGCGCTCGACCCCGCCGTCCGTCCCGAGGCCGCCGACCTCGGCGACCGGTTCGGTCGTGCGCTCGCCGCCGCTCATCCCTGAGCGCGGCGGGCTGGCCGTGGGGGTCCGTCCGGGCCACACTGGTCGCCCGCACGAACGGTGACCGGACAGGAGCAGCGCGTGGATTTCGACGTCTTCGTCGAGGTGCCCCGGGGCAGCCGCAACAAGTACGAGCTGGACCACGAGTCCGGCAAGATCCGTCTCGACCGGACGCTGTTCACGGCGACCCAGTACCCGGCCGACTACGGCTTCATCGAGGACACGCTCGGCCAGGACGGCGACCCGCTCGACGCCCTCGTCCTCGTCGCCGAGCCGACCTTCCCCGGCTGCCTGGTGCGCAGCCGCGCCATCGGCATGTTCCGCATGACCGACGAGGCCGGCGGCGACGACAAGGTGCTCTGCGTCCCGGTCGACGACCCGCGCCTCGAGCACCTGCGCGACATCCACCACCTCGACCAGTACCACCGCATGGAGATCCAGCACTTCTTCGAGGTCTACAAAGCGCTGGAGCCCGACAAGCAGGTCGAGGGCCACGAGTGGGTCGGGCGGTCCGCCGCCGAGAAGGAGGTCCAGGCCTCGGTGGAGCGGGCGCGCGAGGCGGGCTTCTCGACGTGACCAGCATGGACGATCCCGACGGCCTCGGGTACGCGACCAGGGACGGCCGCGTGCCCAAGCTCGTCGTCGTCGCGATCGTCTGGGCGGTGTTCGGGCTCGTCGGGCTCTTCGCCGCGATCCTCCTGCGCTCGTCGGGCTTCGCGGTGTTCGGCTTCCTCTGCGTCATCGCCGGGGGCGGCCTGTACTTCGTGCAGCGGACGCGGGACCAGCTCGCGCACGACGAGATGCACCTGAGCACCGACCCGATGAGCCCTCCCTCGGGCGGCGACCTGATCGACGAGGACGACGCGGAGCCCGCCCCGGGCGGTGACACCACGGGGTTCGGGCGGCCCGAGCGCGACGACGACATCCTCGACGCCGAGTTCACCGAGTACTTCGACTACGACCAGTCGCCGGCCGACCAGGACGACGGCACGGGCTACGACGACGAAGAGGTCGCCTACCAGCGCTACCAGGCCGACCAGCGGACCCGGGAGAGCGAGGCCGCCGACGCCGAGCACCAGGGCGAGGACGAGGACGACGACGGGTCCGAGGACTCCGAGGACGACGACGTCGCCCGCACGTCCCGCATCCGGACCGGCGGCGGTGACACCGACGACGAGGACGACGACCTGTCCACGCGCGAGTACGGGGACCACGGCGGGGGCCGCCGGTGATCCCCACCGCGGGAGAGCCGGTCGTCGTGGACACCCCCTCGGGGGCGGTCCGCGGCCGGGTGCACGCCGACGGGGACGTCGTCGAGTTCCTCGGCCTGCGCTACGCCCGGGCGGCCCGGTTCGCGACCCCCGTTCCCGAACCCGCCTGGGCGGGTGTGCGCGACGCCCGGACGCCGGCGCCGCAGTGCCCGCAGCTGGCCTCGCGGATGGACGAGGTCGCCGGTCCCTCCGACGCCGAGGCACTGGGGCAGGACGAGGACTGCCTGACCGCGACGGTGCGGGCGCCGCGCGACGCCGCGCCCGGCGACGGGCTGCCGGTGCTGGTGTGGATCCACGGCGGCGCCTACGTCATCGGGGGCGCGTCGCTGTCCTGGTACGACACCGTGCGCCTGGTCCGCGAGGGCCGCGTCGTGACCGTCAGCGTCGGTTACCGGCTCGGTGTGCTCGGCTGGCTGCGGCGCGAGGGCGTGTCCCCGGGGAACCTCGGGCTGCTCGACCTCGCCGCCGCCCTCTCCTGGGTCCGCGACCACGTCTCGGCGTTCGGCGGGGACCCGGGGTCGGTGACCCTCGTGGGCGAGTCGGCGGGCGCCCACGCCATCGCCTGCCTCATGGGCGTGCCGCACCTGCGGCCGCTGTTCGCGGGGGTGATCCTGCAGAGCCCCCAGCTCGGGCTCGGCCTCGCGAGCGAACGCGCCGCCGCGCGGGTGGCCGGCTTCGTCGACGACGCCCTGCGCGAGGTCGCCGGGGAGGGGGCCGACCCCCGCACCGTCGACATCGCCACCCTGCTGCGGGCCCAGAAGCGGGCCATGGTCCGCCACGCCGGACCGGGCGGGATGAACTCCACGCCCGCGTTCGCCCCGATCGCCGGCGTCGAGCCGCTGATCGGGGTCCCGGTCGGGGACCCGTGGGTCGCCGCGGCCCATGCCGGCCACCCCATGATCATCGGGACGACGGCGGACGAGGCGAACACGTTCATCCGCATCGCCCCGCCGCTGCGCCGGCTCGGGGAGGGCCCGTTCGGCCCGCTCGTCGACCTCGCCTCGGGCTACCTCACCCGTCGGGTGTTCAGCGCGCCCGCGGACCGGTTGGCCACCCGGGCCGCCGCGGCCGGCACGACGGTGAGCACCTACCGGTTCACCTGGCGGGCGCCCGACAGCGGGCTCGGGGCCTGCCACGCGATCGACCTGCCGTTCCTGTTCGGCGGCCGCGAGGCGTGGCAGCAGGCCCCGATGCTCGCCGGGGCGTCGTGGGACGACGACGTCGAGCCGCTCGGCCGGGCGATGCGCGCCCGGTGGCTCGCGTTCGCGGCCGGAGGTGCGCACCGTGCTCGGGAGCAGAGGGTGCGGTAGCGAAGACCTGGCCGAGTGGACCCCGGTGGCTGCCCGAGCAGCCATGGGAGTCCACTCGACGCGGCACGATTCGCGGTCGCGACCACCTGGCGGGTCCGGGTCCCCGAGACCCGGTCCTCAGAGATCTTCGGCGGCCAACGCCTCCCGGTAGCGCGCGACGTTGGCCAGCTTGATGCCCTCGTAGCCGCGCACCATGTCCGGCAGCGCCGCAACGCGCACCGCCCGCTCGACGTCGCCGTCGGCGGCCATCGCCGCCAGCCGCGGCACGAGCGCCCGGTACTCCGCCACGAGGGCCCGCTCCACCCGCCGGACCTCGGCGCGGCCGAACGGGTCGAACGGCGTACCCCGCAGCCGGCGCATCGCGTGCAGCGTCGAGTACGCCGGCCGGAACCACGGTCCCAGCGTGAGCTTGCGGCGCAGCCCCATGGCCCGCAACGACGGCGGGTGCAGCTTCCAGGACACCTGTGCGTCGGCCCCGAACTCGGCCCGGACGCCCGCGGAGAACGCCGGGTCGGTCGACAGCCGCGCCACCTCGTACTCGTCCTTGTAGGCCATCAGCTTGTGCAGGCCCACCGCGACGGCCTCGGCGAGCTGGACGTCGACGATCCCGCCCACGACCTCGGCGTACGACCGCGCGTACGCGGCGTCCTGGTAGGCCACCAGCTCGGGCACGCGGACCCCGACGAGCCGGGCGAGCTCCGAGCCCTCGGGCGCCCCGATCGACGCGACGATCTCCGCCGCGGCCGCCGCGCCCGCTGTCGTCAACCCCGGGACACCGTCCGGTGCCGGACGGGTCACCGCCTCCACCGTCGCGGCGAACACGACCGGGTCGGCCACGGACTGCCGTCCGCGGCGGAACGCCTGCACGTTCGTCTCGACCGCGGCCCCGTTGAGCTCGAACGCCACCTCCAGGGCGTCGGCCGACAGCGGCAGCGCGCCGAGCTGGTACGCCGCGCCGAGCAGGATCGAGAGCGAGAACTGGTCGTCGGAGAACAGCGCCTCGGCGAGGGCGCGGGCGTCGAGCACCGCGCCGACGTCGCGGCGGGTGGCCGCGGTGATCCGCCCGAGGACGGCGTCGACGGGCGGGTAGGCGACGGTCGGGTCGACGACCTGGTCGCCCGTCGGGATCTTCGCGCTGGACACGACAGCGACCGTGCGCTGCGGCGAGGCGGCCGCGAGGTGGGCCGGGTCGGCGGCGACGAGGAGATCGGCGCCGAGGTACAGGTCGCACTCCCCGGACGCGGCGCGCCCGGCGACCTCGACGTCGCCGAGCTTGATGTCCGAGACCACCGCGCCGCCCTTCTGCGCGAGCCCGGTCTGGTCCAGGCCCCGCGTCGGCCGGCCGTCGACGCGGGCGGCCGCGGCGAGCACCTGCGAGATCGTGGTGACCCCGGTGCCGCCGATGCCGGCCACCCGGACCACCGCGTCGTCGGGAACCGTCCGCACCGGCGCCGGGAGCGCGTCCGCGTCCAACGGCCGGACGCGAGGGGAGGATCCCGCCGCTCTACCGGCACGAGGGTTCCCCTCGCGCGAGGAGGAGGTCCCGGGCTCGACGACGGTGAAGGCGGGGCAGTCGCCGTCGAGGCAGGAGTAGTCCTTGTTGCACGACGCCTGGTGGATGCGGGTCTTGCGGCCGAACTCGGTGTCGACCGGGGTGACCGAGAGGCAGTTCGAGGTCTGGCCGCAGTCGCCGCAGCCCTCGCAGACCCGCTCGTTGATGACGACGCGGGTGGTCGGGTCGGGCAGCGTGCCCCGCTTGCGCTTGCGGCGCTTCTGGGCCGCGCACTCCTGGTCGTGGATCAGCACGGTGACACCGGGGGTGTCGGCGAGGACCTGCTGGGCCTCCTCGATCCGCGAGCGGTCCCAGACGACGACGCCCTTGGCGAGCCGCACGCGCCGGTACCGGCCCAGGTCCTCCGTCGTGATGATCACCCGGGCGACGCCCTCGTCGAGCAGCACCCGGACCAGCGCCGGCATGGGCAGCGCGCCCACGGCGTCCTGCCCGCCGGTCATGGCCGCCGCCCCGTTGTGGAGCAGGCGGAAGGTCATGTGCGCCCCGGCCGCGACGGCCGCGCGGATCGCCAGGCTGCCGGAGTGGTGGAAGGTGCCGTCACCCATGTTCTGCACCCAGTGCGAGGCCTTCGCGGGGTCGGCGAAGGGCTGCGTGCCCAGCCAGTGCGCGCCCTCGCCGCCCATCTGCGTCAGCCCGGTGACGTCGCCGACCTGGCCCTCGGGCATGAGCATGACCATCGTGTGACAGCCGATCCCGGCGCCGACCAGGGAGCCCTCGGGCGCCGACGTCGTCGAGGTGTTGTGGGGGCACCCCGAGCAGAAGTAGGGGTTGCGGGTCGCGCCCGCGATCGGCAGGTCGATGCGCGTGCGGCGGCCCCGGCGGAGCTCGTCCCACGCGACGACACTCGGGAACGACGGTCCGGGCCGGGCGAGCAGCCGGCGCGCGACGCCGAGCGCCACGGCGTCCGGGTCGAGGTCGCCGTGGAGGGCGAAGAGCGGTGACCCGTCGGAGGCGGTCTTGCCGTGGACGGCGGGCGCGCCCGGGCGGCCGTAGAGCCGCTCCTTGATCTGGGTCTCGAGGAACGGCCGCTTCTCCTCGACGACGACGATCTCGTCCAGCCCGTCGGCGAAGTGGTCGACGATGCCGGGCTCGAGCGGCCAGGGCATCCCGACGCGCAGCAGCCGGACCCCGCGGGCGGCGAGCTCGTCGTCGGTCAGGCCGAGCGCGGTGAGCGCCTGCCGCAGGTCGAGCCAGCTCTTCCCGGCGGCGACGATCCCGACGCGGGCCGGACCGTCCCCGACGATCGTGTCCAGGCGGTTGGCCGCGGCGTAGCGGCGGGCGAGGACGAGCCGGGCGCGGTGCAGGTCGCGCTCGAGCGGCGCCAGCCGCGGGCCGAGCAGCTTCGCGTGGGGCTCGTGGTGGAAGGGCCGGCCGTCGATCGCGAGGTCGGGCAGCACCGGCACGATGCGGTCGGGGGCCACGGTGGCGGTGCCGGACCCGTCGGCCACCGCGGTGACCATCTTCAGCCCGACCCAGCAGCCGGAGATGCGCGACAGGTGCACGGCGTGGCGGCCGAGGTCGAGGACGTCCTGGACGTCGGCCGGGTAGAGCACCGGCACGGCCATGTCGGCGAGCGCGGCCTCGGACGCGCAGGGCACCGACGAGGACTTCGCGGCCGGGTCGTCCCCGACGATCGCCAGGGCCCCGCCGTGGCTGGAGGTGCCCGCGAGGTTGGCGTGGCGCAGCGCGTCGGTGGCGCGGTCGAGACCGGGGGCCTTGCCGTACCAGTAGCCGGTGATGCCGTCGGCGACGTCGTCGCGCAGGGCGCCGGTCGCCGGCGCGAGCTGTGTCCCCTGCACCGCGGTGAGGGCGAGCTCCTCGTTCAGGCCGGGCGCGACGACGATGCCGTGCGCCTCGAGCAGGTCGCGGTTCCGCAGCAGCTCGAGGTCGTACCCGGCGAGCGGGGAGCCCTCGTACCCGGAGACGTAGCCGCCGGTGCGCAGCCCCGCGGCCGCGTCCGCCCGGCGCTGGTCGAGGGGCAGGCGCACCAGCGCCTGCACCCCGGTGAGCTGGGCACGGCCGTCCGTGTCGGTGTAGCGGTCGCGCAGGGTCATCGCGGGTCGGCGTGGTGCGGGCCGTACGGGCTCGGGCCGGGTGCGCGGGATCTCGAGGGTCATGGTGGCGACCTCCGATCTGCCTCGGCGGCGGGCACGGGCCGGGGTCGTCCGGACCGGATCGCCGCTCGGAGTCCGTGCTGGACTGCTCGGATGGATCCGAAAGCTAGAGACCTACTCGCCAGTGGTCCAGCTCGGTCTCATGATGTTGGGCCGTTGGTACAGTTCCGTGGTCGGATTCCCGGCCGGTCTGGTCCGTTGGACCAGCGCGCCGCGCGGTGTCAGCCGGAGGTGTGGTGATGGCCCTCGACGATCTCGACCGGGCGCTGCTGGTGGCGCTGCTGGAGCGGCCGCGCGCGGGTCTGCGGGAGCACGCGCGCACCCTCGGCGTCGCCCGGGGCACCGTGCAGGCCCGCTTCGTCCGCCTGCAGGAGACC
>JAICLN010000193.1 GCA_025925615.1 Actinomycetospora sp.
ACCGTGCGCGCGGTGTCCGGGGCGGAGGCGCGGGCCGGGCTGGCGACCGTGGTCGCGGCGGCGCGAGACGCGGGCGCGAGCAGCGTCGTCGTCCACTGCTGCCACCCGACGCCGCCGCTGGCGCTGCTCGGCGCCACCGGCGCCGACGCGGTGGCCGTCGACCTGACCGCGCTGGACGGCTCGGCAGGGGTGCTCGACGCCCTGGGCGAGCTCTGGGACGCCCCGACCGAGCTGTGGCTGGGCGTGGTGCCCTCGACGGATCCGGCGGGGCGCCCGGAGCTCGAGGCGCTCGCCCGGCCCGCGCTCGACCTCGCCGACCGTCTCGGCTTCGACCGCGAGCGCCTGGCCGACCGCGCCGTCGTCACCCCCGCCTGCGGGCTGGCCGGGGCGAGCCCGGCGTGGGCGCGGACGGCGATGGCCCGCAGCGTCGAGCTCGCGGTGGCCCTCGCGGATCCGCCCTCGTCGTGGTGACGCGGGCGCGCGACGAGCCGTGATTGTCGGACCCCGCGGCTACCCTCGGCGCCGTGACCAGGCAGACCACCACCGATGCCGCGGCGCGGCACTCCGAGCTGGCCGAGGTCGTGTCCGACCACCAGTTCCGCTACTACGTGCTGGACGCGCCGATCGTCACCGACGGCGAGTTCGACGAGCTCTTCGGCGAGCTGGCGCGGCTCGAGGAGGAGCACCCGTCGCTGGTCACGCCCGCGAGCCCGACACAGCGGGTCGGGGGCGGCTTCTCCACCGACTTCGTCGCGGTCGACCACCTCGAGCGGATGCTCTCGCTGGACAACGCGTTCGAGCCCGAGGAGCTGCGCGAGTGGGTGCTGCGGGTGCAGCGCGAGCTCGGGCGGGGAGACATCAAGACGAGCACGCCGACAGGGAAGCGGAGCTCGACCCCGGGACTCGGCCCCACCGAGGAGCTGCAGTACCTGTGCGAGCTCAAGATCGACGGGCTCGCGGTGAACCTCCTCTACGAGGACGGGCACCTCACGCGGGCGCTGACGCGGGGTGACGGGCGCACCGGCGAGGACATCACGCTCAACATGCGCACCCTCGCCGACGTGCCCACCGAGCTGACCGGCACCGACGAGTTCCCGGTGCCGCCGCTGATCGAGGTGCGGGGCGAGGTCTTCTTCCGGCTGATCGACTTCGAGGAGCTCAACGCCGGCCTCGTCGCGGCGGGCAAGCAGCCGTTCGCGAACCCCCGCAACTCCGCGGCCGGCAGCCTGCGCCAGAAGGACCCTCGGGTCACGGCCACACGCCCGCTGCGCCTGATCTGCCACGGGCTCGGCAAGCGCCGGGGCTTCATGCCCGAACGGCAGTCCCAGGCCTACGACGCGCTGGCCACCTGGGGGCTGCCGGTGTCCACGCACACCCGCGTCCTGCACGGGGTGGACGCGGTCATTGAGCACACCCGCTACTGGGGCGAGCACCGCCACGACGCCGAGCACGAGATCGACGGCGTGGTGGTCAAGGTCGACGACGTCGCGCTGCAGCGTCGCCTCGGCTCCACCTCGCGCGCGCCGCGGTGGGCGATCGCCTACAAGTACCCGCCGGAGCAGGCGACGACGACGCTGCGCAACATCAGCGTCAACGTCGGCCGGACCGGGCGGGTCACCCCGTTCGCCGAGATGGACCCGGTGCTGGTGGCCGGGTCGACGGTCTCGCTGGCCACGCTGCACAACGCGGGGGAGGTCGAGCGCAAGGGCGTCCTCATCGGGGACCGGGTGATCATCCGCAAGGCCGGCGACGTGATCCCCGAGGTGCTGGGGCCGGTCGTCGAGGCCCGCACGGGGGACGAGCACGCGTTCGTCATGCCCACCCACTGCCCGGAGTGCGGGACCGAGCTGCGCCCGATGCGCGAGGCCGACAAGGACCTGCGCTGCCCCAACGCGCGGTCCTGCCCGGCGCAGCTGCGGGAGCGGCTCTTCCACGTCGCGGGGCGCGGCGCCTTCGACATCGAGGTGCTCGGGTACGAGGCGGCGACCGCGCTGCTCGCGGCAGGTGCGGTCCAGGACGAGGGCGACGTGTTCGCCCTCACCGAGGACCAGCTCGAGGCGGTCCCGCTGTTCCGCACCAAGGCGGGGGCGCTGTCGGCGAACGGCCGCAAGCTGCTGGCGAACCTCGAGAGCGCGAAGCACCGCCCGCTGTGGAAGGTGCTCGTCGGGCTGTCGATCCGCCACGTCGGGCCCACCGCCGCGCAGGCCCTCGCCCGGCAGTTCCGCTCGATCGACGCGATCGACGCCGCGAGCGAGGAGGAGCTGGCGGCGGTCGACGGCGTCGGCCCGACGATCGCGGCGGCGGTCCGCGAGTGGTTCTCGGTGGACTGGCACCGCGACGTCGTCCAGAAGTGGCGGGCCGCCGGCGTGGACCTCGTCGAGGAGACCGACGAGTCCGTCCCGCGGACGCTCGAGGGGCTCTCCATCGTCGTCACCGGGTCGCTGCCCGAGTTCTCCCGCGACGAGGCCAAGGAGGCCATCCTCGCGCGCGGCGGGCGGGCCGCGAGCTCGGTCTCGAAGAAGACGGCGTTCGTGGTGGTCGGCGACGAGCCGGGGTCGAAGTACGACAAGGCGGTCGCGGCGAAGGTCCCGATCATCGACGAGGACGGGTTCCGGGTGCTGCTCGCGCAGGGGCCGGAGGCCGCACGGGAGACGGCCCAGAACGTCGCGGAGGCGGCGCCGGTCCCGGAGGAGGGGGCGCCAACGGTCCCGGAGGAGGGGGAGTAGGGGTCGGCGCCCCGCGTTCGCCGGTCACTCTGCGGGTTCCTGTGAAGCGGACGGGTGGCGTAGGCCGAAAAGCCGTGCAGACGCACGTGCAGACGTTGATGTCGAGGCGGAAAAGGTTGAAGCTGGTCCCATATCCTGCGCAGTGACTGCGTGGACATCGCGGCGGGACGGATCGGGGAGGGGGTGCCGAGATGCTCCAGTGCTGCCCCAACGGCGCCCGCCCGGCCGATGTCTACCCCGCCGTCCCGATGACGCCGCGCCACCTCGCGCGGGACGCCCGGGCGGTCGCGGGGCTCGGCGTGACGAGCTTCCACGTGCACCCACGCGATGTCGACGGGCAGGAGAGCCTCGACCCCGGCCCGATCGGCGCGGTGGTGTCGGCGATACGCCAGGCGGCCCCGTCGATGGAGATCGGCGTGACCACCGCGCGGTGGGTCGAGCCGGACCCGTTCAAGCGCACCGACCTCGTCCAGCAGTGGGCGCGCCTGCCCGCGCACGCCCGCCCCGACGTCGCCTCCGTCAACGTCCACGAGCGGGGCTGGGAAATCGTCTGCGAGGCGCTGGAGTCCGTCGGGATCGGGATCGAGCTCGGGGTGTGGACCACCGGGGACGCCGTGCAGCTCAAGCAGACCGGCGTCCCGAGCGGCACCGTGCGGGTCCTCGCCGAGGTCACGGTGACCGACCCGGACACCGCCGTCGCCGAGGCCGTCCGCATCCTCAAGGCCCTCGGGCCGATGCGGGTGCCGATCCTGCTCCACGGCGAGGAGGGCGGGGCCTGGCCGGTGCTCGACTACGCGCGCCGCAACGACCTCGACACCCGGATGGGCTTCGAGGACACGCTCAAGGGACCCGACGGCACCTGGCTCGCGACCGGCAACGAGGAGCTCGTCCGCTACGCCCTCGGCCAGGCGGTCTCACCCCGGCTGGCCGAACGCCGTCGCCCGGGCTGGGGCCCGAGCCTCGCGGGCCTGCGCACGCGCTCCGAGCAACGGCGCTGACACCGGCGCGCCGCCGAGGTCGGGTTCAGCCGGTCATGGTCGCGACGATGCCCGCGAGGTGCGAGAGCCGCGCGAGCTCCGAGGGGCGGAACGCCGGGCCGCCCGGGCGGCCCAGCACCAGCGCCCGGTCACCGCGCCCCACCGGCGCGGCCGCCAGCTCGGTGTCCAGGTCGGTCCAGGCCGAGGGAACCTCGTGGCTGCCGGCCGGGTCGAGCACGGCGGCCTTCGTCAGCGGCAGCCAGGGCAGGGTCTCGGCGTCGGTCTCCGGGGCGGCCGAGCTCGCCGCCACCCGGTGCACCCGCGTGCCGCCGTCGCCCCACACGTCCCCGGTCGAGGCCTCGACGACCATCGCCCACGCCGACCGGAAGATCCGTGGCACCGCGTCCGCGAGCAGCGCGATCCCGGCGTCCGGGTCCGCCGCCACGGCCTCGACCAGCTCCAGCTCGCGGGCGGTGTCGAGGGGGCCGAAGAACGGGCGGACCGACTCCACCGTCACGTCGCGCACCGACTCGGCGGCGGTGATGAGCACGTCCGGGGGCCGGGCCGACGGCAGGTCGACCACGAGGTCGTCGACGGCGACGCCCTGGTGGCGCTCCACCACGTCGACCGACAGGATGTCGGCCCCTTCGCCGCCGAGGGCCGACGCGACCGCGCCGAGGGTGCCGGGCCGATCGGGCAGCAGCACTCGCAGCAGGTAGGTCACGTCGCCTCCGTCCCGGATCTGGCCAGCCCGTTGCACAAGCCCGTTCCACACCAGCCGAGGGCACACGGACGAGCCCGGTCGGCTCCGCGCGCTCCACCCCGGGCGCGGCGAGTGTGCCACTCGCCCCGGACACGGGGCGAGGTCCCGGGGTCGGGGTTCGGCCGGAGGTGGGCAGCGCGCGGGCCCGGTAGACCTGGTCGGGTGACGCCGCCCGGGCCGGGCCGGCAAACCGTGTCGAGGGCCCCCGCGCGCGGAGCCTAGGATGGATCGGTCCAGCGACACCACGGCGGATCCCCCGCGGATCCCCACTCGGAGGATCATGTCCGACATCACGCGCTCCGACGTCGCCCATCTCGCCCGACTGGCCCGGTTGGCCGTCACCGACGACGAGCTCGACGTGTTCTCCGGCCAGCTCGACGCCATCCTCGACACGGTCGGCCGGGTGTCGGAGATCGACGACGACGTCCCGCCCACCAGCCACGTCGCGCCGCTGACCAACGTCCTGCGCCCCGACGAGCCGGAGCCGTCCCTCGAGCGGGAGGTCGCGCTCGCCGGCGCCCCCGCCGCCGAGGAGGGCCGCTTCCGCGTGCCGCGCATCCTGGGGGAGGAGCCGTGAGCAGTGCCCACCACACGGCCGCCACCGAGCTGACCCGGCTCGACGCCGCCGAGATCGCCCGGCGGGTGCAGGCCCGCGAGGTCTCCTCGGTCGAGGTGACCCGCGCCCACCTGGCGCGCATCGAGGCCGTCGAGGGTGCCGGCCTGAACGCGTTCCTGCACGTCGCCGCCGACCAGGCGCTCGCCGCCGCGGCCGCTGTCGACGAGGAGATCGCCGCGGGCACGGTCCGCAGCCCCCTCGCGGGCGTGCCGGTCGCGATCAAGGACAACATGGCGACCCGGGACATGCCGACCACGTGCGCGTCGCGGATCCTCGAGGGCTGGCGCCCGCCCTACGACGCGACCGCCGTGGCCCACCTGCGCGAGGCGGGCCTGGTGCCGCTCGGGAAGACCAACCTCGACGAGTTCGCCATGGGCGGCTCGAACGAGAACTCGGCCTTCGGACCCGTCCTGAACCCGTGGGACCGCTCCCGGGTGCCCGGCGGGTCCAGCGGCGGGTCGGCGGCCGCGACGGCGGCGGGGGAGACCCCGCTGGCGATCGGGAGCGACACCGGCGGGTCCATCCGGCAGCCGGGCGCGTTCACCGGGACGGTCGGGGTCAAGCCGACCTACGGCACGGTCTCGCGCTACGGCCTCGTCGCGTTCTCGTCCTCGCTCGACCAGATCGGGCCGTTCGGGCGCACGGTGCTCGACGCCGCGATGCTCCACGAGGTCATCGGCGGGCACGACCCGCACGACCAGACGTCGGTCGACGCCCCGCTGCCCCCCGTCGTCGAGGCGGCGCTGGCCGGCGCGCGCGGCGACCTCGCGGGGGTCCGCGTCGGGGTCGTGAACGAGCTGTCCGGGGAGGGCTACCAGACCGGGGTGCTCTCGGCGTTCACCGACGCCGTCCGGGTGCTGACCGAGCTGGGCGCGGAGGTCGTCGAGGTCTCCTGCCCCTCGTTCACGTACGCGATGCCGGCGTACTACCTCATCGCGCCGAGCGAGGCGTCGTCGAACCTCGCCCGCTTCGACGCGATGCGCTACGGCCTGCGCGTCGGCGACGACGGCTCGCACTCGACCGACGAGGTCATGTCGCTGACTCGCGAGGCCGGCTTCGGGCCCGAGGTGAAGCGCCGCATCATGATCGGGACGCACGCGCTCTCGGCCGGGTCGTACGACGCGCTCTACGGGAAGGCGCAGAAGGTCCGCACGCTCATCGTCCGCGACTTCACCGCGGCCTTCGAGCGCTGCGACGTGCTCGTCTCCCCGACGGTGCCCACGACGGCGTTCCCGATCGGCGACCGGGTCGACGACCCGGTCTCGATGTACCTCGCCGACCTCTGCACCATCCCGGCCAACCTCGCGGGCATCGCGGGGCTCTCGGTGCCGTGCGGGCGCGCCGCCGAGGACGGGATGCCGGTCGGCCTGCAGGTGATGACGCCCGCCCTGGCCGACGACCGCGCCTACCGCGTCGGCGCCGCCTACGAGCTCGCGCGGGACACGGCGTCCGGCGTGCCCTTCGCGTCGACCATCCCCGACCCCGCCGCCCTGGAGACCGCGTCATGACGAGCCCGGGAGGTGTCGGCACCGTCGAGGCCGCGCCGTACACCGTCGAGGAGGTCGTCGAGCGCTTCGACCCCGTGATGGGGCTCGAGGTGCACGTCGAGCTCAACACGGCCACGAAGATGTTCTGCGGCTGCCGCAACGAGTTCGGCGCGGAGCCCAACACGAACGTCTGCCCGGTGTGCCTCGGCCTGCCGGGCTCGCTGCCACGGGTGAACGCCCGCGCGGTCGAGAGCGCGATGATCATCGGCCTGGCGCTGAACTGCTCGGTACGCGAGCGCAGCGGCTTCGCCCGGAAGAACTACTTCTACCCGGACATGCCGAAGAACTTCCAGATCTCCCAGTACGAGGACCCCATCGTCTTCGACGGGTACCTCGACGTCCCGCTCGACGACGGGACGACGTGGCGGGTGGACATCGAGCGCGCGCACATGGAGGAGGACACCGGCAAGTCGCTGCACATGGGCGGCGCGACCGGCCGCATCCACGGCGCCGACCACTCGCTGCTGGACTACAACCGCGCCGGCGTGCCGCTTATCGAGATCGTGACCCGGCCGATCGTCGGGGCGGGCGTTCGCGCCCCCGAGGTGGCCCGGGCCTACGTCTCGGCGCTGCGCGACATCGTCAAGGGCCTCGGCGTGTCCGACGCGCGCATGGACCAGGGCTCGATGCGCTGCGACGTCAACCTCTCGCTGAAGCCGACCGGCGCGTCCGAGTTCGGCACCCGCACGGAGACCAAGAACGTCAACTCGCTGCGCTCGGTGGAGCGGGCCGTGCGCTACGAGATGGGCCGGCAGGCGGGCGTCCTCCTCTCGGGCGGGACGATCCGGCAGGAGACCCGCCACTTCGACGAGCAGTCCGGGACCACCTCGCCGGGGCGCGCCAAGGAGACCCTCGCCGACTACCGCTACTTCCCCGAGCCCGACCTCGTGCCGATCGAGCCGGCGAGCGAGTGGGTGGAGCGGCTGCGCGCGGCGCTGCCCGAGCGCCCGTGGGAGCGGCGGGCGCGCATCCAGGCCGACTGGGGCCTGTCCGACGAGGAACTGCGGGACCTCGTCAACGCGGACGCCCTGGACCTCGTCGCCGACACCGTCGAGGCGGGTGCGCCGGCCGAGTCGGCCCGCTCGTGGTGGGTGTCCTACCTGGCCCAGGAGGCCAACACCCGCGGCGTGGCGCTGACCGAGCTGGCGATCAGCCCGGAGCAGGTCGCCCGCGTCATCGGGCTGGTCGCCGACGGGACCCTGACGAACAAGCTGGCCCGCCAGGTCGTCGACGGGGTGCTGGCCGGGGAGGGCTCGCCGGACGACGTCGTCGCCGGGCGCGGCGCGCCCACGGCCGCTCGGGCAGTGTGGCGCGCAGCTCGTCGACCCACTCCGGCGACGGCGCGATCGGCACGAGGTCGGGCTCGGGGAAGTACCGGTAGTCCTCGGCGTCGGACTTCTC
>JAICLN010000296.1 GCA_025925615.1 Actinomycetospora sp.
AGGTGCTCGCTGGCCTCCGGGTTGCGCTTGTGGGGCATGGTGATGCTGCCGACCGCCGTCGGTGACGCGGGCTCGGCCAGCTCGCCGATCTCCGGGCGGGCGAGCTCGTAGACCTCGCCGCCGATCCGGGCGAGGGTGCCCGCCACCAGCGCGAGCACGCCGCCGAACTCGGCGACGCGGTCGCGGCTCGAGGTCCACGACATCCCGGGGTCGCCGAGGCCGACCTCGGCGCAGAACGCGGCGCGCAGCGCGAGGGGGTCGACCCCGTCGTCGTCGTGGAACGCGAGGGCGCCGACGGCGCCGGCGAGCTGCCCGACCGCCCAGCGGGGGCGGCCCTCGTCGAGGCGCGCGGCGTGGCGGCGCAGCTCGTCGGCCCACGACGCGGCCTTGAGCCCGAAGGTCACCGGCGCCCCCGGCTGGCCGTGGGTCCGGCCGGCGATCGGGGTGTCACGGTGCGTCGCGGCCAGCTCGAGGGCCCGGGTCTCGAGCGCACGGACGTCACGGCGGACGAGGTCGGAGACGTCCCGCATCACCGTCCCGAACCAGGTGTCGGTGAGGTCCTGGACGGTGGCTCCGACGTAGACGTGCTCGCGGGCGGACTCCGGGAGGATCGCCTGCAGGCCCCGGATGAGCCCGAGGGTGGAGTGCGAGGTGAGGCGGGTCTGCGCCGCGACCTCGTCGAGGTCGAGGCGCTCGACCCGGGCGCCCGCGGCGATCTGCTCGGCGGCCGTGGCCGGGACGATGCCGGCGCGCGCCTGCACCCGGGCGAGGGCGACGAGGATGTCCAGCCACGCCTGCCAGCGCGCCTGCTCCCCGAGCAGGTCGACGAGCTCGGGGGTGGACCACAGGTGGGCGTAGACGGGCGATTCGGTCAGGCGGGCGACCACGAGGGGTCCTCCCGGCGGGCGAGGCGCCCCAGCGCGTCGCGGACGTGGTCGAGCGACGATCCCCACGGCACCGACACCCACCGGGTGGGCCCGCCCGGCCCGTCGACGGTGCCCTCGGCGAGCTCCTCCTGCTGCAGGCAGCACTTGGTCAGGACCGCCCCGGGACCCTCGGCCGCGAGGTCGACCAGCGGGCAGGTGTCCGCACCCGGGGCGTCGCGGCCGTAGAACCAGCGGTGGATGCTCCGGGAGCGCTCGCAGCCGAGCAGCGTCCAGTCGGCCTCGTCCGGACGCTCGTCGAGGTAGGAGACCGCGGCCCCGGGGACCTCGCCGCCGCCGCCCCGGCACGGGAGCAGGTAGTGCGCGGCGGGGTGGTCGCGGGCCAGGTCGGCCAGGTCGACCGTGTGCGGTGTGAGCGTGATCGGGGGGAGGTCCTCGCTGACCTCGAGGACGCGGCGGGCCTGGTCGGCGAGCTTGGCGGGCCGCGGCGGGACCACCTCGCGGACCGTGATCGGCACCGGGCGGGCGTCGAGGATGAAGTTGACGTGCTCGTAGCGCCCCTGCACCACCACGGCGCGCGCCCCGGGCACCTCGGCGGCGGCCGCGGCCAGCGCCGAGGGCACGGCGGTGTCCCGCTCCGGGCGGTGCAGGAACACGCACTCGTCCGGTCCGGCGAGCAGCTCGACGCCGACGATCGGGCTGAACAGCTCGTCGTCGCCGGCGCGGGTGACAGCGAGCAGGGCGACCGGGGCGTCCTCACCCGCATCCGGCGGCCGCACGACGAGGAACCGCGTCTTCCAGTACGCCTCGCGGCCGAGGTAGCGCTCCCGCAGCGACGCCTCGTCGTAGGGCAGCGGCGCCCGGGCCACCGCGACGCCCCGGTACCGACCGGGGACGAGGTTGGCGGTGGTCACCGGGCGAGCTCCGCGGAGATCGCCGCCGGGATCGTGGCCTCCGCGGTGTCCGAGCGCAGCCCGAGGCGCAGGGTCTCCAGCCCGAGGGCGTCCTCGAGGGCGATGTTGCCGAGGTTGACGTCGGGCCCGAACCGGCGGACGAACCACGCCTGCTGGTGCGCGCGCGGCGCCTCGAACACGACGCGCTCGACCCCGACGGCGTCGACGAGGGCGTCCACGACCTCCTCGCGCACCTCCCCGTCCGCGTCGAAGATCCCGACGGTGCCGCTCTGCCTGCCCTCGGCGACGACGAGGTGCGCGCCGGCGGCCCGGTCGGCCGCGGCCTCCTCGCCCCACTGCTCGAGGGTGTGCTGCTGGTCCGGGTCCTTCGCGCCGACCTCGGTGAGCACGGCGAAGCGGTCCGCCGCGCGCCGGACCAGGTCGTGCTTGTCGGCGACGGCCATCGGCACCGTGCCGCGGGAGACCTCGACGTGGCGGAACCCGGCCCGGTGCGCCCACGCCAGGCACTCCTCCGCGACGCCCTGCGCCCAGGCGATCTCGAGCAGCGTCCCGCCGAGGCAGGACGCGACGCCGTGCGCCGCGAGGACCGCGAGCTTCTCGGACAGCCGCGGGTCGACGTAGGCGGTGCCCCTGCCGAGCTTCCAGATGTCGACGAGGCCGCCGGCGCCCGCGAGCAGGTCCCCCGCCGCGGCCGGGCTCACCCCGGGATCGAGGACGTGGGTGAGGCCGACCGAGCGGGGTGCGCGACTCCGGGCGGGCAACGTCAGGAAGCTCGGGGTCGCCATGGGTCGATGTTAGATCACATAATGGACGAGCGACCACCATCGGATACGACTGACGGGAGTGCCCCGGTGACCGGAGCCGTGCTCACCACCCCGGCCGGGGAGGAGCTCGCCGCGCTCGCCCACCGAGTCGCCACCCACCCGGGCACCCTCGGCAAGGCCGCGATCGGACTGGTCACCGAGGTGCTCGGCGACACGGACTGGCTGGCCGGGCCGGGCGACGACGGGGCGGTGGTCCCGACCTCGGGCGGACGCGTGGTCGCCTGCGGCGAGGCCCTCTGGCCGCCGTTCGTGGCCCGCGACCCGTGGGGCGCCGGCTTCGCCGCCGTCCTGACCAACGTCAACGACGTCGCCGCGATGGGGGCCGTGCCGCTGGGGATCGTCAACACCGTCACGGCGTCGGAGGAGCACGCGCGCGCGGTCCTGGAGGGCATGCGGCGCGCCTGCTCGCTCTACGACGTCGGCATCGTCGGCGGCCACCTGACCCGCCACGACGGGGAGCCGTCGGTCTCGGCGTTCGCGCTCGGCGACGTCGCGCCGGCCGCGGAGCCGCTCTCGGTGACCCGGGTGGCGCCGGGCCAGACCCTGGTCGTGGCCGCTGCGCTCGACGGGCGGATGCGCCCCGACTTCCCGTTCTTCCCCGCCTTCGAGGAGCGCGGCGAGCGGTGCGCCGGGGACGTGCGCGTGCTCGCGGACCTGGCCCGCGAGGGGGCCGCGGTGGCGGCGAAGGACGTGAGCATGGCCGGGCTGGTCGGCTCGCTGGCGATGCTGCTGGAGTGGGGGACCTTCGGCGTGGAGGTCGACCTGGACCTCGTACCGACCCCCGAGGGTGTGGACCAGAGCGACTGGCTGACCTGCTTCCCGAGCTTCTGCTTCCTGCTCTGTGTCCCGGCGGACCGGGAGGACGACGCCCTCGCGCCGTTCCGGGCCCGGGGTCTCGACGCGGCCGCCGTCGGGCGCATCGACGACACCGGCCTGGTGCGCCTGCGGCGCGGCGAGCAGGTCGCGACGGCGTTCGACCTGACGCGCCAGGGCGTCACCCGCCTCGGCGGCGGCGTCCGGTGAGGATCCCGGAGCTGAGGATCCCGGAGCTGAGGAACTCAGAGCTCGGCGCGCAGGATGTCCTCGGGCGAGAGCGACCAGGCCGGGTCGGCGCCGTCGCGCCGGGCCGACGGGCACGGTCCGCGCAGCGCGACGTCGGTGGCCAGCGCGAACAGCCGCGCCACCCGGTCCGGACGGCACCAGCGGTGCTCGGCCGCGAAGTCGATCCACGATTCCGGCGGCAGCACGTCGGCGTCGGAGTAGTCCAGCTCGCCCCACGTGACGGCGAGCTCGAACAGGTCGAGCACGGCGTCGGGGTCGGTCTCGACCGTGAGGAGCCGGGCATGGTGCACGCTGCGCCGCCGCGACGACCGGCACCCGCACCGGGGCCCGCCCGGGTCGAGGGACATCGGGACGACGACGTCGTCCACCACCGAACGCGTCAACACGACCTCCTCGGTCCCTGCGCTGTTGTGATCGTGACCACTGTCGCAATCGGTGTTGCACCGGTGTTGCACGCTCGCGTGACCGGACGGGGGACGTCGTGACGGAACGCCGGGTCGGGGCCGTCTGGGAGGGCGGGATGCGCTGCACCGTCGACGCGGGGGGCTTCCCGATCACCGTCGACGAGCCCCCCGAGGCCGGCGGCACCGGGCAGGGGCCGCAGCCGACGGAGCTGTTGCTGGGCGCCATCGCCTCGTGCTTCACCCTCGCCCTGGCCCACAGCGCGGGCAAGCGCGACGTCGAGCTGCGGGGCCTGCGCGTGGACGCGACCGGGACCTACGACGGGCCGCGGTTCTCGACCCTGCGCATCGACGTCCACGCCGACGCCCCGACCGGGGACGAGCTCGAGCGGCTGGTCGAGGTCGCGAAGCGGGTCTGCTACGTGACGAACACGCTGCGCAGCGCCCCGCCGATCGAGATCACCACGAGGTGAGCGGCGCGCCGGTCCGGTAGGCGACGAGCGCGGCCTCGCACACCGCCCGGACCGGCCAGCCCAGGGCGAGCGCGGCCGTCTCGGCCTCGGCGAGCTCGGGGGTGGCCACCGTGGGGGTGGCCAGGCCGGCGACGTCGTCGGGGCCCTCGGCCACCTTCACCGTCACCAGCTGCCGCGCGCCCGGCGGCCCCACCTCGACCGGCACCGAGCGCCGTCGGGCGGTCGCCCGCTCCCAGCGCGACCAGCGGACCCCGAACGTGCTGGTGTGCCGGAACACCGCGTCGACGACGGCCTCGCGCACCTCGGGGGCGCACAGCACCGACAGCACCTGCCCGGGCCGCCCGTGCCGCGCCGTCACCGCCGTCGTCCAGCAGTCCCACGCCCCCGCCGCCCGGACGGCCGCCAGCACCGAGGGCCAGATCCGCGGGTCGAGATCGTCGATGGTCGCCTCCACGACGAGCACCTCGTCGGCGAGCCGCCCGGTCGACGACGTCTCGGCGTGCCCGACGACGACGCGGGTGACGTTCGGCCGGTCGTCGGGGTCCCGGCCGCCGCCGCCCACCCCGACCGCCTCGACCCGCAGCGTCGGGAGCGGCCCGGGGACGGCGAGCGCGGCGACCAGG
>JAICLN010000055.1 GCA_025925615.1 Actinomycetospora sp.
ATAGCCCCGGAAAGTGCTCACAAGGCGGCCGCCACCTCCGCGTTCAGCGCCGCCACCGCCACGTCGGCCGCGCTCGACACCCCGGTGAAGCCGAGGACCCCGTGCACGAGCGACGGGTGCTCGCGGCGGCGCACATCGACCCCGGCGGTGGCGAGCGCATCGGCGAAGGCGTGCCCGGCGTCGCGCAGCGGGTCGAACCCTGCAGTGGCGACGATGGTCGGGCCGAGGCCGGCGAGGTCCGCGCGGAGCGGCGAGAGCCGGGAGTCGCCCCGCGGCGAGACCCCCGCGAGGTAGAGCTTGCTGCAGGCCACGACGTCGCCCGCGGTGAGGAAGTACCCCTCGGCGTTCTCGCGGACCGACGGGTAGCGGCCCTCGAAGTCCGGCGGCGGGTAGACCAGCAGGGTCACGACGGCGGGGGTGCCCGCGTCGCGACGCGCGAGGGCGGCACCGGCGACGAGGTTGGCGCCGGCGCTGTCCCCGGCCAGGCCGAGACGGGTCGGGTCGGTGTCCCAGCGGTCCGCGTGGGCGACGACCCACTCGACGGCGGCCAGGACGTCGTCGTACGCCCCGGGGAACGGGTGCTCGGGCGCGAGGCGGTGGTCGACGGCGACGACGACGGCGCGGGTGTCGTCGGCGAGGCGCTGGGCCACGGGGTCGTAGACGTCGCCGCCCCCGAGGACCCAGCCGCCGCCGTGGACGTGGACCCACGAGCGCGCCGGACGCGTCCCCGGCCGGCCGGTGCACGCGCAGGGGCACCGGGCCGTCGTCGACGAGCTCGGGTCCGCGGTCGACCGGCCGGACGGTCCCGGCCATCAGGGCGGCGTAGCGGGCCCGGGCCGCGGCGACCCCCTCGGCGGAGTCGGTGCCGGGGAACATCGCGGGCTCTCCCCGGTCATGCAGGTCCGCGAGCAGCGCGGCGACCTCGGGATCGAGACCCTCGACACCGGGCCGGTCGTGGTTCGGGGGCGTCACGGCCGGAGACCCTACGGCCGCAACCACTCCACCGTGTGCTAGCCCGTGTGGGGGAAGGACATGCAGACTGTGCACGACCTCCGCGGGTCCGCCGACCGTTGCCGAATCGACACCTCCGCCGAGGGCAACCGGGCCCGGGACGACACGTCTGACTCCATGCCGGGCTCGATCGATCACGAACGGGCCCGGTGCTCCCTCTCCCGGTACGCCGGTCCGCTCCCGACTCGAAGGATCCCGCGCTCCCGATGGCTCTGCCCTACAACACCCCGACCCTGCCCCGCATCGCCCTCGCCGACCTGCGCGCCGATCAGCCCTCGACGGCCGCGTCGACCCCGGCGTGGCTCGTCCGCACCCGCGAGGTCGTGATCTCGCCGGTCACCGCGCTCGTCGTCATGCTGCTGGGCCTCATCGGCCTGTTCGTGCTGCCGATGGTGGGCCTGCCGTTCGTGGCCCTCGTCGTGCTGCCCGTCGTCATCTACCAGCTGCGCGCCGAGCAGCGCCGCACCCTGCGCCTCGGCCGTCGCTGACGCCCACGGCACACCACCGCCCCCGGTTCCCTCACGGAGCCGGGGGCGGTGTCGTGAGCGGGGTCAGAAGGAGTTGACGCCCGACGAGGCGGCGGCGCCGATGACCACGACGATGAGGAAGACGAAGAAGAGCAGGCCGAGCCCGAGGATGATGTAGCCGACGATCAGGCCGCCGAGCGCGAGCCCGTCGCCCGACTCGTGCCCCTCGCGGATCTGGCGCCGCGCGATGTGGCCGCAGATCACGCCGCCGATCGCGGTGACGTAGAAGAACAGCCCCAGGATCGAGAGCACGAGCGAGACGATCGCGAGCCCGTTGGTGGGGCCGGTGCCCGAGCCGGGATAGCCGGCGGCCGCGGGCTGGGGGTAGCCGGGCTGCCCGTAGGCCGGCTGCCCGTACCCGGTCTGCCCGTAGGCCGGCGGCCCGTACCCGGTCTGTCCGTAGGCCGGCTGCCCGTAGCCGGTCTGCCCGTACCCCGGCTGGGACCCCGCGGACTGCGGGTACGACGGCGTGTAGCCGCCCTGGCCGTACCCGGACGAGCCGGCGTCGGGCTGGGCGGAGGACCCGGAGTCGTACCCCGGCTGCTCGGACGAGCCCGACGACGCCGCGCCGGGATGGGCGGTCGGCGGCGGGTAGCCCACCTGGTCCGACTCCGAGCCCGAGCCGCTCGATCCGGCCTGCTCGCCCTGCGGCCTCGCGAACGGGTCGCCGTCCCGCGGCTCGCGATCCGGCTCACTCATCTGGTCCACCCCGATCCGGACCGCCGCGGCGTCCGCACGTCGTCGTGGGCGGCCCGGTCGAGGCCACCCTGTGACCGCGCATCTTTCCACGCATGCGCGACACGGACCGCCCAACGACGCGAATCGGGCCGGCGGGGCTCCGACCCCCGCCGACCCGCGCGACGGTCAGGAGGAGCCGCCTCCGGAGGTGCCCTTCGACGGCGACGACGACGATGACGACGATCCGGAGCCGGACGGCTTCGGCGGCTCGGCGGGCTTCGGCGGGTCGGACGGCTTCGACGGGGCCGACGACGGGTTGCCGGACGACGGCGGAGGGGCGGTGGACCTCGGGGGTGACGACGACGGCGGGGTGGTCGTCCTCGGCGGCGGCGTCGTGGTCCTCGGCGGGGGCGTGGTCGACGTCGGCGGCGTCGTGGAGGTGGGCGCCGGGGTGGTCGGCGCGGGCCGGGTCGTCGAGATCGGGGTCGAGGAGCCGCCGGCGACCGGCGCCCCCGCCGCGGCCGGACCGGACGAGCCCGGGCCCTGGCCCTGGCCCTGGCCCGCCGGAGCCCCGCCGCCCCCACCACCCAGGCCAGCCGCGGGCACCGACGCCGCCGCGAGCGACGCGGGCGCGGACGCCGGACCGCCTCCCCCACCGAGCTCCCCCGGGCCGGGCAGCGGGGCGCGCTGGGCCCGCAGGTCGACCTGGGTGGGTGACGGCGGGACGACGGCCGGCGGCGTCGGGCCCAGGTCGGTGATCACCGGCGCGGCGAGCCCGGTGGGGACGACAGCCGGGCCCTGGGGCGTCGGGGTCGAGGTCGTGAACAGACCTCCGAGACCCGGGGCCATGGCGAGCGAGGTCGAGGTGCCGGTGACGGTCTGGAAGACGGCCGTGCTGACCGCCGCGGCGCCCATGATCGACACACCCGCCACGGCGACCCGACGCCGCCGCGTGCCGGTCCCGTCGTCGTCCACGGTGAGCCGGACCCACGTCTCGCCGGCCGACCGCGGGTCGAAGAACCCACCGCCTCCCGCACCCGTCGACGCCGCCGTGGCTTCCACCCGTGTCCTCCCGCCGCTCCGACTCGTCCGACCTCCCCGAGGTCCACGGCACCCGGGCTCCTGCCCTGGTCCGGGCGCCGTGTGCTCAGTCAAACGGACGAAAGGCGTAGTCGTCCTTCTGCTGATCAGGCGTGATGTCATGCGTCCGAGTGGGCGTGGGCTCACTCGACGGGGTCGACTCGGGACGCTGCGTCGACCAGCGCGGACGTCTCCCGGCCGCACTCCGGCGGCCGCTCGCCGCGTCACACCGGGCAGCCGGGCCCCGCCGTCCGGGCGGCGTCGACCCGCCGTCGTCCCCCGATCAGCCCTACGATCCCGACGTGTCCTCCGTCGCGCCCGTCCCCCGGTCCGCCCCCGACGAGGGCCCTGAGGCGACCGGACTGCCCACGGTGGTCGACTCGGCGCTGCGCGAGGCGGGGTCGGTGCTGACGCGGGTGGGGTCGGCGGCGGTGAACGTGCGCGACCGGCTCTGGAACGGGCACCTCGCCGACACCCGCCGGATACCACGGAGCGTGGTGACCGGCGGCCGCGGCTGGACCCTCCACCGCTACGCGCCCCTGCCGGACGGGCCGCCGCCGTACGGGCTCCCGATCCTGCTCGTCCCTCCGCTCGGGGCCCCCGACCTCGCGTTCGATCTGCGCCGCGGGAACAGCCTGGTCGAGTTCCTCCTCGGGCAGGGCCGGACGGTCTACATCGTCACCTACGACGCCGCGTTCTGGCGGGGACGCCGTCGCGGGCTGGAGAGCTGGGTGGACGAGGTGGTGCCGGCCGCCGTCGGGCGGGTGTGCGACGACGAGTCCGTGGACGGCGAGGCCCGCCCGGTGCACATCGCGGGGTGGAGCCTCGGCGGGCTGTTCGTGCTGCTCACCCCGGCCGCCCACCCGGACCTGCCGATCGCCACGGTGACGGCGTTCGCGGCTCCCGTGGACATCGGGGCGGTCCCGATCGTGGCCCCGTTCCGGTCGGTCGCCGAGTACACCGGCGGGCAGGTCTTCACGTCCCTCTACCGCCTGCTCGGCGGGTTCCCGGCGCCCGCGGTGCGCGCGGCGTTCCAGCTCGTGAGCGTGGACCGCTACGTCACCAAGCCGCTGACGATCCTGACCCATCTCGACGACCGCCAACTGCTCGAGCAGATGGAGGCCGTCGACGTCCTCATGAACAACATGGTCGCCTACCCGGGCCGGGCGTTCGGGCAGGTCTACCACCACGTGATCCGCAACAACGAGCTGGCGAGCGACTCCGTGGAGATCGACGGGCGGCCCGTGCGCCTGGCCGACGTCACCGCCCCGGTGCTGCTGATCGCCGGTGCCGACGACGGGATCGCCCCGGTCGCCGCGGTGCGCCGCGGCACCGAGCTGCTGACGTCGTCGTCGGACCTGCGCTTCACCGTGGAGCCCGGGGGTCACCTCGGGGTGCTCGCCGGACGGCGGGCCCACGACCACTCGTGGGCGTCGTTCCTCGACTTCGTCGACGCACACGACGGCGGGTCCTGACGAACCACACCCCTGTCATTCCACGCCGGGGGTGCGCGTGGAGATCACGTCGGGCTGTCGTACGGTCGGCCCGCCCTGCTCCCCCGTGGAAGGACACAGCGCGTGGCCGTCACCCTCAAGGCAGCTCTGCTCGACTCCGACAAGCGCGGCTTCGTCGTGAACGACCTGGATGCGCTGGTCGACGCCGAGGTCAAGGACAAGAGCGGCCTGTCCGGCGGCGTGATCAAGACCGGGTACGCCGCGGTCAAGAAGGTCAAGCCCGGCATCATCTGGGGCGTCATCGACACGCTCCTCGACGAGTTCGTCGAGGCCCTCGAGCCGCACTGGACCGCCTACAACGCCGCGCCCACCGGCGACTTCGGCGCCTACCTGGCCGCCCACCCGCAGCCCGTCTCCGAGGCCCTGCTCGGGGTGACCGACCGCCGCGCGGCGAAGTCGAACCGCCAGGCCATCACGTCGATCTACTCGAAGCTGCGCCCGAAGGCCCAGGAGAACGTCATCGAAGCGCTGCCGCGGCTCGGCGCGGTCGTCGAGAAGCACGCCGCGGCGTAGGAAATACACCTGTCCGGCCGGAGAGGTGACCTGGCCGTGCAGGGTCCGGGAGGGTGATCCAATGCACATCCTCACGGTCCTGTACGGCCAGCCCGACGACCCGGCTGCCTTCGACGCGTACTACACCGACACGCACGTCCCGCTCGCGAACAAGATTCCGGACTGCCGGAGCTTCACCTACCGGCACCTCTCCACCCTGGACGGCTCGCAGCCGCCGTACCACCTCATCGCGGAGCTCGCCTTCGACTCGCTCGAGTCGCTGCAGGGAGCGATGGGCGGCCCGGAGGGCCAGGCGGCCGCGAACGACGTCCCGAACTTCGCCACCGGTGGCGCGACGATGCTGGTTGCGCACGACTAGGTGCGCTCCGCGCTCGTGAGCACTTTCCGGGGTCATAGCCCCGGAAAGTGCTCACAGGCGCGTCAGCGCACCGGGTGCGGCAACCGGCGGATCGTCCCCTCGGCCCGCAGGTCGGCCAGCGTCGGGTAACCGTCCACGGCCATGATCAGGTCGGTCTCCGCGAGCACCGAGCGCAGGTGGTGCACCAGGCCGTCCTCGCCGCCGAGCGCCAGCGCGTACGCGTAGGGCCGCCCGAGCCCCACCGCGGACGCCCCGAGCGCGAGCGCCTTCGCGACGTCCGCGCCGGAGCGCACCCCGGAGTCGAACAGCACCGGCACGTCGCCCGCGGCCGCGACGACGTCGGGCAGCGTCTCCAGCGCCGGCAGCCCGCCGTTGGCCTGGCGCCCGCCGTGGTTGGAGCAGTAGAGCCCGTCGACGCCGAGGTCCACCGCGCGCCGGGCGTCGTCGGGGTGGCTGATCCCCTTGAGCAGGATCGGCATGTCGGTGGCCTCGCGCATCCACGTGAGGTCGTCCCAGGACACGCTGTTGCCGAACTGGCTCGCCCACATCCCGATGGCGCCCCGCGGGTCGTCCTCCGGCGGCGCGGCGAGCAGCGCGCGGAACGCCGGGTCGGAGAGGTAGTTCGCGAGGCAGTGGCCCCGCAGCTGGGGGAAGTTCGCGGTGTTCAGGTCGCGGGGGCGCCAACCGGTCACCCAGGTGTCGAGGGTGACGACGAGGCCCGCGAAGCCCGCCTTCTCGGCGCGCTGGATCAACGACACCGCCACGTCGCGGCTCTTCGGCGTGTAGAGCTGGAAGAAGCCGGGGGTGTCGCCCAGCGCGGCGGCGACGTCCTCGAGCGGGTCCTGCGAGAGCGTCGAGGACACCATCGGCACCCCGGTCCGGGCGCAGGCGCGGGCCACCGCGAGGTCGCCGTGGAAGTCCTGCGAGCAGATGCCGATGACGCCGATCGGACAGCAGAACAGCGGCGTCGGGAGGGTGGTCCCGGCGATCGTCGTCGTGAGGTCGCGCTCGTAGGCGCCGGCCATCATCCGCGGGACGATCCCCCACCACCCGAAGGCCTCGGCGTTACCGCGCTGGGTGCGCTCGTCGCCGGAGCCCCCCGCGACGTAGTCCAGGATCCAGTCCGGCAGGGCCGCCGCGGCCGCCCGCTCGAGCCCCGCGAAGTCCACCGGCCACCGGGGCAGCACGCCCTGGAGCCCGGGCCCGTAGATCTCCAACTGGTAATCGCCGTACTGCATTGGGCCTCCGGCCTCGTGCGTGCGTTCCCGTGCTGCAACACGACAATCCCATCCAGCACACCGATAGGGCACGCACACCCGTCAGGCAACCGCGAGCCACGCCGCCGCCGCCACCGCGAGCACCCCGACCCCCGCCAGCACCAGGAACGCCGCCGCGAACGCGGCGTCCGGCCCGTCCGCCAGCCCCCGCGCCACCACCACCGCGACGAGGGCCCCGCCGGCCGCTCCCCCGACGCGCTGCACCACGTTGAGCTGCGTGGCCGCGTCCGGGAGCGCCTCGGCGCTGACCGCGGCGTAGCCGGCGACGGTGACCGGCACCGCCGCGAGCCCGGTGGCCAGCCCGCGCACCGCCAGCAGCACCTGCACCGCGACGACGGGCGCGCCGACCGGCAGGAACGCGAACGGCACCGTCGTCGCGACGACGGCGAGGGTCCCGACGACGGCGACCCGTCCCCCGCCGAAGCGGTCGGTGAGCCGGCCCGCGAACGGCCCGGCGAGGGCGGTCCCCACGCCGAACCCGATGAGCGCGAGCCCGGCGTCGACCACGCCCGCTCCCTGGCGCACCTGGAACCACAGCGGCAGCGCCAGCAGCGACCCGAACACCACCGCCCCGACGAGGCCGGACGCGGCACACGCCGCGGCGAAGACCGGGCGACGCAGCAGCGAGAGGTCGGTCAGCGGGTGGCGAGCGCGGCGGGAGCGCACGACGAACCCGGCGAGCGACGCGGGGCCGATCACGAGCGCGACCACGACGGCCGGACCGGCCCCGTCGGGCTCCGCGAGCGCGGTGAGGGCGACGAGCGTGGCCGGGAGCCCCACGCCGACGAGGACGAGGCCGACGACGTCGAGCGGACCCGCCCGCCCCGCCTCGCCGCGTGGCACGACCCGCAGCCCGGCCACCAGCCCGAGCAGCCCGATCGGCACGTTGACCAGGAACAGCGCCGGCCAGGAGAACGACTGCAGGAGGATCCCGCCGAGGGTCGGTCCGAGCGCCGGACCGGCGCTGACCGCCAGGCCCAGCACGCCCATGACCCGGCCGAGCCGGCCCGGCCCGACCGCCTGGCCCAGCAGGGTCTGACCCGCCGGGACGAGCAGGCCCGCGGCGAGCCCCTGCGCCACCCGCGCGACCAGCAGCGTCGTCAGGTCCCCCGCCAGCGCACAGACCGCAGACGTCACGGTGAACGCCGCGAGCGCACCGAGCCACAGCCGGCCGACCCCGATCCGCCGGCCCGCCCACCCGCACAGCGGCAGCGACACCGCGAGCGCGAGGAGGTAGGCGTTCGAGACCCAGGCGACCCGGGCGAGGTCGACGCCGAGGTCGCGGGCGACGGTGTCGAGGCCGACCGTCACGATCGAGCCGTCGAGCATCGAGAGGAACGCCCCCACCACGACGACGCCGGCCAGGCGCCACACCGGCCACCCGAGCCGCTCCGGTGCCGCGGTCGCGGCAGTCACGCCCGCACCGCCTCCCGGACCCCGCGGAGCGCCTCGGACCAGGCCACGAGCTCACCGAACATCTGGCCGAGCGAGCGCTGCGCCCGCTCCCCCGGCGCCGGCGGCCCCTCCCCGGCGATCTCGGTCCCGACGGCGAGGCGGACCGACGTGCGCACACCTGCCGTCTTCAGCTCGCCCAGCACCACGCGCAGCTGCTCGATCGCGACCGCGCCGCCGGCGTGCACGCCGTACCCGACGAACCCGGCCGCCTTGTCGTTCCACTCCGCGAAGAGGTGGTCGAGCGCGTTCTTCAGCGACGCCGGGAAGCTGTGGTTGTGCTCGCCGACCACGAACACGAACCCGTCGTAGCCCGCCACCGTCTCCGACCACCGGCGCGTGTGCTCGTGGGAGTACTGGCCGGTGATGGCGGGTGCGGGCTCGTCGAGCAGCGGCAGGTCGACCTCCGCCAGGTCGACCAGGTCGAGCTCCACGTGCGGCGGGACGAGCGCGCGGCCCTGGTCGACCACCCAGCGTCCGACGCGGCCGGCGTGGCGCCCGCTGCGGGTGCTGCCGACGATGACGGCGATGCGGGTCATGGTTCCTCCCTCGGTAAGTGCATTGGTCATTGCACTTCTCTGCAACGTAACATGTACTTAGGAGGTGGCCTCCATGGTCGAGCAGACCCGCCGACGGCCCGGCGGGCGGTCCGCCGAGAAGCGCGAGGCGATGCTGCGGGGCGGGCTGGCGGTGTTCGCGCGCGAGGGCTACACCCGGGCGGGGATCGACGCGATCGCCCGCGAGGCCGGCGTCTCGACGCGCACGATCTACAACCACTACGCGGACAAGGCCGAGCTGTTCGCGGCCGTGATCGTCGCGAGCGCGACGCGGGTCGCCGAGGCCCAGATCGCGGTGCTCGGCAGGCACCTCGACGGTCCGGAGCCCGATCTGACGGGACTGGCCCGGGCGTGGGCGACCCCGGACCCGGAGTTCGCGGACCACTTCGCGCTCGTGCGCCAGGTCCGCGCCGAGGTCCTGCACGTGCCGCCGGACGCCTGGGAGGCCTGGCTCGAGGCCGGGCCGCGCCGGGTGCACGCCGCCATCGCCGACCGTCTGACGCGGCTCGGCGAGCGCGGCGTGCTGCGGGTGGACGACCCCGCGCGGGCCGCCTCCCACTTCGTCGCGCTGGTCGCCGGGGAGGTCACCGGGCAGACCGTGCACGGGGCGCTGCCGATGCCGGTCGCGGCGATCCACGCGAGCGCGGACGCCGGGCTGGCGGTGTTCCTGCGCGCCTACGGGGTCGCCGGTGATCGCTAGGCTGATCGGCGTGGAGGAGGCGGCGCTGGTGGCCCGGCTGCGCGCCGCCGGGTGCGTCTTCGCCGAGGACGAGGCCGCGCTGCTCCTGGCCGAGACCGCCGCCGGCACCGGATCCGCGCCCCTCGAGGCCATGACCGCTCGCCGG
Organism: Actinomycetospora sp.; assembly: GCA_025925615.1. GTDB lineage: Bacteria > Actinomycetota > Actinomycetes > Mycobacteriales > Pseudonocardiaceae > Actinomycetospora. The sequence continues at coordinate 9,813 of JAICLN010000055.1, forward strand.
GAGGCCGGCGAACCGCTGGAGCACGTCCTGGGCTGGGCGGAGTTCCGGGGACGGCGGGTGGCCGTCGCGCCCGGGGTGTTCGTGCCGCGGCAGCGCAGCGGGCTGCTCGTGGACCACGCGGTCGCCGCCGCGCTGACCAGGACGCGCTCCGGCGGCGCCGTCGTCGTCGACCTGTGCTGCGGGTCGGGCGCGCTGGGTGCGGCGGTGGCCGCCGAGGTGGGCGACGTCGACCTGCACGCGGCCGACCTCGACCCCGCCGCGGTCGCCTGCGCCCGCCGGACCCTGCCGCCGGGCGCCCGGGCGTACGCGGGCGACCTCGACGCCGCCCTGCCGACCGACCTGCGCGGCCGGGTCGACGTCCTGCTCGCCTCGCCGCCCTACGTCCCGACCGTCGGCCTCGCGACGATGCCGCCCGAGGCCCGCGACCACGAGCCCCGCACCGCGCTCGACGGCGGGCGCGACGGGCTCGACCTCCTGCGCCGGATCGCGGTGCTCGCTCCCGGATGGCTCGCGCCCGGCGGGACGGTGCTGCTGGAGTGCGCCGAGCACCAGGCGGACGCCGCCCGCGACGCGGTGGCCGGCGCAGGCCTGAGTGCCCATGTCGAGCACGACGACGAGGCCGACGCGACCGTCGTCGTCGGCTGCCGGGAGGGATCCGTGTGAGCGTGCTCGAGGTCCTCGCCCGCCGTCGGGATCAGGGTCCTGACAATCCAACTGAGCACGCCGATAGGGCAACTGGGCACGCCGACAGGGAGGCGCGCGTTGCGCTGGTCGTCGAGGGCGGCGGGAGCCGCGCGACCTTCTCGGCCGGCATGGCCGCCGCCGTCGAGGACCACGGCCTGACCCCGCTGCTCGACGATGTCTACGGGGTCTCGGCCGGCTCGCTCAACGCGGCGTGGCTGGTCGCCGGGAAGGCCCGCGAGGCGATGGCGCCCTGGACGTCCCGGTCGGTGATGCGCGGGACGATCGACCCGCGCCGGGTGCTGCGCGGGGGCCGCGTCGTCGACCTGGAGCACCTCGTCGAGCAGGTCTACGTCCACGAGGTGCCGATGCCGTTCGCGACGATCCTCGCGAGCCCGGTGACCTACCACCCGATGGCCACCGACGCCGACACCGGCGCCGCCACCGACCTCGCCCCGCTGCTCGACGGGCCCGCCGCCCTTCGCCGCGCCCTGCAGGCCGGCTCCACGCTGCCCGTCCTCGCGGGCCCGCCGGTCGCGCTCGCGGGCCGTCGGTGGGTCGACGGCGGGCTCGCGGAGCCGGTCGCGGTCCACACCGCCCTCGCCCAGGGCGCCACCCACCTGATCGTGCTGCGCACCCACGCCCGGGCGCACGCCCCGGCCGAGCCGCCGAGCCTCGTCGACGCGGTGGTGCGTCGCTGGCTGCGCCGCCACGCGCCCGGCGTCGTCGACGCGTGGGTCCACCGGGTGGAGCGGGCGCACGAGACCGAGGAGCTCCTGCGCGGGCTCGAGGCCGACGGGCGCCTGCTGCACGTGCGCCCACCCGACGACGCGCCCGCCGTCTCCCGGACCTCGACCGACCTGACGCTGCTGGGCACCGCCCTGGCCGTCGGGCACGAGGCGGCCACCCGGGCGCTGGACCCGCTCCCCACCGGCACCTCCTGGTGGGCGGGCTGACCACCGCACCGACCCTGGGTGGGCCCGCCGGGTGAGGGAAACCCGAGTTCCGCGACCTTCCCGGGGGCATCCTCGCCGCATGAGGACAGCCACGCTGGGCGCGTTCGAGGTCGGTCGCATCGGACTGGGCGCGATGGGGATGTCGAGTGCGTACTCGGGGGCGGGCAGCGACGACGAGGAGTCGATCCGCACCATCCACCGCGCGCTCGACCTCGGGGTCACGCTGATCGACACCGCCGAGGTCTACGGGCCGTACGTCAACGAGGAGCTCGTCGGGAAGGCGATCCGGGAGCGGCGCGACGAGGTCGTGCTGGCGACGAAGTTCGGCCTGATCTCGCACACCGGGCGCGACGGCGCCGACTCCAGCCCGGAGAGCGTGCACGCCGCCGTCGACGGGTCGCTGCGCCGGCTCGGCGTCGACCACATCGACCTGTACTACCAGCACCGGGTGGACCCGCGCACGCCGATCGAGGAGACGATCGGGGCGGTGGCCGAGCTCGTCGCCGCGGGCAAGGTCCGCGCCATCGGGCTCTCCGAGGCGTGGGTGGACACGATCCGCCGGGCGCACGCGGTGCATCCGATCACCGCGCTGCAGTCGGAGTACTCGCTCTGGACCCGGGAGCAGGACGAGGTCCTGCCGGTGCTGCGCGAGCTCGGGATCGGCCTCGTCGCCTACTCACCGCTCGGGCGCGGGTTCCTGACGGGTGCCGTGCGGACGGTGGACGACCTCGACGAGGACGACCTGCGCCGCAGCAACCCCCGCTTCGCGGAGGAGAACTTCCGGCGCAACCTGGCCGCCGCGGACGAGGTCCGCGCGGTCGCCGACGACGCCGGGGCGACGCCCGCCCAGGTCGCGCTGGCCTGGGTGCTCTCGAAGGGCACCGACATCGTCCCGATCCCGGGGACGAAGCGGGTCGCGCGCGTCGAGGAGAACGTGGGCGCGGACGCCGTCGAGCTCACGGCCGACCAGCTGGCGCGGCTCGACGGGCTCACCCCCGCCGTCGGGGAGCACCACTCCGAAGCACAGATGACGCTGATCGAGCGCTGACGTGGCCGTCGTGTCCGGGGCCGTCCGGCCCCGGGCATGACGAAGGGGCTGTGGCCTACGGGTATGAGGCGTAGGACCACAGCCCCGGCTGGCCGGGCGCGACGCCCCGCGGGGCGGCGCCCGGCCGTGTCGAGCGGGGTCTCTAGAGAGCCTGGACCGTGTCCGCCTGCGGGCCCTTCTGGCCCTGGCTGGACTCGAAGCTCACCCGCTGGTTCTCCTCGAGGGAGCGGAAGCCGCCGCCCTGGATGGCGGAGTAGTGGACGAAGACGTCCTTGCCTCCGTCGTCAGGGGCGATGAAGCCGAACCCCTTCTCGGCGTTGAACCACTTGACGGTTCCTTCAGACATCCATCCTCTTTCGGGTCGAGCGGTGCCGTGGGCAACCTACCCACGGACGTTGCCCGACGCCGGAACACAGGGAGAGGTCATCAGTCCTCTGCGTGCGAGCCGGGCCGTTGTCACATGATCCACGAAGCTCGGAGCACAGCGGAAAACGAGACTGCAACGCCCCTGACGCTAGCACGGGTCCCCCGTTCGGCCGCGGCCCCCACCGCCTCGCGCGCCGGGGCGGTCGACGACGTCCCCGTGCGTAGGCTGGGGCGCGTGAGACCTGACGAACCGCCGGCCTCACCCCCGGACGACCGGGTGGCGGCCCTGCGGGCCGCCATCGAGGCGTCCTGCCGGGGCCAGGAGCAGGCCCCGTCGTTCTCCCCCGACGGCGGCGCGACGGTCCACGACGACCTCGGACGGTCCGCCCGGGTCCAGCCGCTCGGCCAGCGCACCCGGATCAGCATCACCGCCGAGGACGGGCGCGACGCCGAGGGCGAGGTCGACACCGACACCCTCGTGCGGGCGATCGGCCGGCACCGGTCGGCCTACGGCGCGCTCGCCGCGGCCCTCGACCACGAGAACTCCCGGGGCAGCACCGTCGAGTAGCTCCTCCCACACCGGGCGGCCCCCGGTGCCACGCCACGCCCCGTGACGACCGGAGAGCCGCCGGTGTGCGGCCGCCGCACGGACTGGAAACCCGACTGGAAGGGTCGACCGGGGCGTCCGGGTCCGAACCCTCCCTACCGTCGTCGGACAGGTGGAGGAGGTCGGCCCATGCATCTCTCGCTCGATGTCCTCCGCAGCGACGACGGTCGTCTGGAGGGCACCGTGATCACCGACTCCGGGCGGGAGCAGCCGTTCTCCAGCACGCTCGACCTGCTGCGGATCCTCGAGGACCTGCACGCCGAACGCTCCGGCGACGGGCGGCGGCCGTCGGGGAGGCCGGAATGACCCCCGCGTCGCCGCGATTGGCCGCGGTGATGGGGATCGTGTTCTCGGTCCTCTTCGTGGCGGCCCTCGTGGTCGCCGACGCCGTGCCGCACCTGGGCGCCCCCGACTCCGTGTACGGGGCGTTCTACGACGGCCCCGGCAACACGGTCGTCACCGCCGTCGCGCTCTACCTCGTGCCGCTCGGCGGGATCGCGTTCCTCTGGTTCGTCGTCGCGCTGCGCTCCGTCCTCGACACGCTGGAACCGCCCCCGTCGGCGATGGCCCACGGGCTCAACCTGCTCTCCGGCGTGGTGTTCGTGGCCCTGCTGTTCGCCGGGACCGCCGCCCTCGCGACCCCGGTGTTCCTGACGACGATCGGCGGCGGCGCGCCCCTCGAACCCGACACCTCACGGGCCCTGACCGCCCTGGGCTACGGCCTCGTCTTCGTCTTCTCGGTGCGCGGGGCCGGCATGTTCGCGCTGACCACCACCACGTTGCTGCGCAGCGCGGGCGTGATGCCGCGCGGCGTGGCCGTCGTCGGGTACCTGCTCGCCGCCTGGCTGCTGCTCACGGCGACCGACCACCCGGCGAGCCTGCTCGTCCTGCCGGCCTGGGTCCTCATCGTCGCCGTCGTGCTCCTGCGCCACGACCGGCGGGCGCGGGCCGCGGCGGCCCCCACCGAGGACACCGCGACCGATCCCGCCGGGCCGCGAGGCCCGCTGCCGGACGCCGCGACCGAGACCACGCGCTGACGTCCCCGCCATCCCGAGGAGCGAACCGTGACCACCACCGACCGCCCGGCCACCACGCC
>JAICLN010000124.1 GCA_025925615.1 Actinomycetospora sp.
CCGGTGGAGAACGGCGGGAAGTTGTAGTGGTGCATGTACCGCTTGGTGGTCTCCGGCCCGAGCGAGTCGAGGTTCTGCTCGAGGCGGAGCATGTTCAGCGTGGTGACGCCCAGGATCTGGGTCTCGCCGCGCTCGAACAGCGCCGAGCCGTGCGCCCGCGGGATGACCTCGACCTCGGCCGCGAGCGGCCGGATGTCGGTGACGCCGCGCCCGTCGATGCGGAAGCCGTCGGAGAGGATCCGCTGGCGGACCGTGGACTTGGTCAGCGAGCGGAAGGCCTCGCCGATCTCCTTCTCGCGGCCCTCGAACTTCGGCCCGAGCTCGGTGACCAGGCGCTCCTTGAGGGCGTCCTGGGCGTCGTCGCGCTCGTGCTTGCCGGCGATCGTCAGGGTGCGGTCGAGCTCGTCGCCCGCCGCCGAGGTGACCGCGGAGAGCACGTCGGCCTGGTACGGCGGGAAGGTCGGGTAGTCCTTCGTGGCCACGCCGAGCGAGGAGTAGAGGTTCTTCTGGGCCTCGCACAGGGTGCGCAGGAAGGGCTTCGCCGCCTCCATGCCCGCGGCCACGACGTCCTCGGTCGGCGCCTGCGTGCCACCCGCGACGAGCGTGAGCACCCGGTCGGTGGCCTCGGCCTCGACCATGGAGATCGCGACGTCGGAGCCGTCCGAGGTGATCGAGCCCGCGATCACCATGTCGAAGACGGCGTTCTCGAGCTGCGACCAGGTCGGGAAGGCGACCCACTGGCTCCCCTGACCACCCTCCTGGCTGATCAGCGCCATGCGGGTGGCGCCCACCGGGCCGTCGAAGGGCAGGCCCGAGATCTGGGTGGAGGCCGACGCGGCGTTGATCGCCAGGACGTCGTACGGGTCCTGCGGGTTCAGGCTCTGCACCGTGATGACGACCTGGACCTCGTTGCGCAGGTTCGACACGAAGGTCGGGCGCAGCGGGCGGTCGATGAGGCGGCAGGTGAGGATCGCGTCGGTCGAGGGGCGGCCCTCGCGGCGGAAGAACGAGCCGGGGATGCGTCCGGCCGCGTACATCCGCTCCTCGACGTCCACCGTGAGCGGGAAGAAGTCGAAGTTGTCCTTCGGGCGCTTCGACGCGGTGGTGGCCGAGAGCAGCATCGTCTCGTCGTCGAGGTAGGCGACGACGGCGCCCGCGGCCTGGCGGGCGAGCCGGCCGGACTCGAAGCGGATGGTGCGGCTGCCGTAGGCCCCGTTGTCGAGGACGGCGGTGGTCTCGTGGACACCGGTCTCGGTGTCGACGGCGGCCGGTGAGGCGGAGTTCGCCATGGGTGGGGATTCCTCCAGGAGCGGCCCCGCCGCCACGTGCCCCCTCGCGTCGGGGGCCACCGCGGACGGCCGACGTGACCGGTCTTCGATCGAAGCCCTCGGACATCGCTGGTGTCCGGGAGCCACTACCGAGGACCGGGTCGGATCGGTCGCCACCGGCTGGTGCGGTGGCGGGGCTCGTTGTTCGGGTTCTGGTGTGGGTCGGGCCGCCCGCATCCGTGGGGACGCGGGCGGCCCGGAGGTCTAGCGGCGCAGGCCGAGACGCTCGATGAGCGAGCGGTAGCGCGTGACGTCGACCGAGGCCACGTACTTCAGCAGCCGGCGGCGACGGCCCACCAGCAGCAGCAGTCCGCGCCGCGAGTGGTGGTCGTGCTTGTGCATCTTCAGGTGCTCGGTGAGCTGGATGATCCGCTGCGTCAGCAGCGCCACCTGCGCCTCGGGCGAGCCCGTGTCGGTGGTGTGCACTCCGTAGTCGGAGAGGATCGAGCGCTTCTGCTCGGTGGTCAGGGCCACGTCGGTGGTGCTCCTCGGTGTTCGGGGGTCATGCCCGTCCGGGCGACTGGGCCGCGCGTCCGGTGCCGTGTAGAGGTGCGTCGGGAACCCGGGCGACGTTCTCGATGCCCGTCCCGCGCGTCCGGCCGCCACGGACTGCAGCCGGAACACCACCGAGTCTACCGGGCCGGTCCGACAGCCTCCCCGCCGCCCGGGTCTCCCACCAGCGGGAACCGCTCGACCACCCGGTAGGGCACCCCGCTGGCGACCAGCACCACCTCACGCGGGGTCCACGCCGGGCCCCGGTGCCGGTCCAGCCCTGGCGGGACGGCCGGGGTCCGGCCGCGGGCCCGGGCCACGGTCAGGTGCGCGACGTGCCCCGCCGGGTCGCCGCCGGCCGCGCCCACCAGCCGACTCCCCAGCTCCCCGACACCGAGCCCCTCGACCCCCAGCCAAAGAGCCGTACCGAACACGCCCGCTCCCACCGTGCGCAGGGCGGGCGCCGGCAGGCCGTCGAGGTCGCGGCGCAGGTCCGCGGCGACGACGTCGGGATCGGCGTCGGCCAGGAAGCGCAGCGTGACGTGCCGGCGGGACGCGGCCACCGGACGCCAGCGGTCACCGTCCCCGCCGCGGCGCAGGGCCCGGTCGAGCGCGGCGTCGGCCGCCGCGTTCACGGCGTCGTCGGGGAGCACCGCGACGAACAGGCGCACCGGGTCAGCGGGGCAGGCCGAGCAGCCCGCGGGTGGCGAGGACGTCCCCGTCCATGGCGGCGATGAGCTCCTCGATCGAGTCGAAGCGGGTCATCCCGCGCACCCGCGCGACGAAGTCGACGCCCACCCGCTGCCCGTAGAAGTCCTCGCTGTGGTCGAGCACGAACGCCTCCACGGTGCGGACCTGGCCGGAGAACGTGGGGTTGGTGCCCACCGAGATCGCCGTCGGGAGGGCCTGCTCGCCGCGCACGAACCACCCGGCGTACACCCCGTCGGCCGGGATCGCGGCGTGCTCGGTCGCGGCGACGTTCGCGGTCGGGTAGCCGAGCTCGCGGCCCCGCTGGTCGCCGCGGACGACGACGCCCTCGACCCGGTGGGGCCGCCCCAGCGCGTCGGCGGCCGCCTCGACGTCGCCCGCCGCGATCGAGCTGCGGATGTAGGTGGACGAGAACGTGACCCTGCGGCCCCGGTCGCCGTCGGCGACGAGCTCGAGCCCGGTCGTCTCGAACCCGAAACGCTGCCCGAGCCGCTCCAGCTCGGCGACGTCCCCGGCCGCCTTGTAGCCGTAGGTGAAGTTGCGCCCGACGACGACCGCGGAGGCGTGCAGCCGGTCGACGAGCAGTTCGTGGACGAACTCGGCCGGCGCGACGTGGGCGAACTCGTGGGTGAAGGGCAGCACCCAGAAGGCGTCGACGCCGAGCGCGGCGACCAGCTCGGCCCGCCGCGTCAGCGTGGTGAGCTGCGCGGGGTGCGAGCCGGGCCGCAGGACCTCGCTGGGGTGCGGATCGAAGGTGATGAGCACGGTCGGCAGGTCCCCGAGCTCGCGCGCCCGCTCCATCGCAGCCGCGATGAGCTGCTGGTGGCCGCGGTGCACGCCGTCGAACACGCCGATGGTGACCACGCAACGGCCCCAGCCCGGGGGGACGCCGTCACGACCGCGCCAGAGTTGCACTACTGCTCCCGGCCTCCGCGACTCGACGTCCGACGGCCGTCAGCGTACGGCCGCGGCCCCGACGGCTCCGGGCGACGGGTGCGGATCACCCCGCCGGGGCGAGCACGAGCACCGACCGCGCGCGGCCGGCGTCGTCGGCCACGAGGCCGATCACGTGCCCGTCCGGCCCGAACACCCCGGTGGTGCCCGGGTTGCCGGTGGCCGGCAGCGGGCGGCCGTGCGCGAGGTCGTCCGCGCCCACCGCGTCGACCTCCCGACGCGGGAACGCGGTGCCGACGGCGGCGTCGAGGTCGAGCGAGAGGCTCGCCCGGCCCTGCTCGCCGTCCGCCTCGGCCCCGAGGGTCTCGAGGTCGCGGGCGTGGGCGAGGGTGAACGGGCCGACGCGGGTACGCCGCAGCGCGGTGAGGTGCCCGCCGACCCCGAGCCCCCGGCCGAGGTCCCGGGCCAGCGCGCGCACGTAGGTGCCCGACGAGCAGTCGACGACGACGTCGAGGTCCAGGGTCGCTCCCTCGCGGCGGGTGTCGAGCACGTCGAAGCGCGCCACGTGGACCGGCCGCGCCCCGAGCGTGACCTCCTCCCCCGCGCGGGCACGCTCGTAGGCACGCCTCCCGTCGACCTTGATCGCGGAGACGGTGCTCGGGACCTGCGCGATGTCCCCGGTCAGCGCCGCGGTGCCGTCCGCGACCGCGGCGTCCCCCCCGGCGCTCGCGTCGGCCGACGTGGTCGGCTCACCCTCGGCGTCGTCGGTCGTGGTCTCGACGCCCAGCCGGATCGTCGCGAGGTAGGTCTTGGTGTCGAGCGCCAGGTGCCCGAGCAGCTTGGTGGCCCGCTCGACACCCAGGACGAGCACGCCGGTCGCCATCGGGTCGAGCGTGCCGGCGTGCCCGACCTTGCGGGTGCCGACCAGCCCGCGGACCTTCCCGACCACGTCGTGCGAGGTCCACCCGGCCGGCTTGTCGACGACGAGCAGGCCGGGGGGCGGGGGCTCGCGGCGCGGCCGGCGGGGGGATCGCTGGTTCATCGCCCGACATCATGTCCCAGCGCCATGGCCCACGTCCCCGAACGACACCGAGATCGCGCGGACGGCCCGCGGCGCGGGGACGTCGTCCGGCCCGTGCGCCCAGACCGGCAGCGCGGCGAGCCACGTCGGCCCGGCGTCGTGGTCCCACGGGACGGCGAGCCAGCCGCTGGTGGTCGACGTGGCCGCGTCGCCCGTCCACACCAGGACCACGTGGCGGAGCCCGACGTGCGCGTCCTCGGGCTCCGGGGGCGGTGTCCGCGCCGGGACGCCGAACCCGTCGAACCACAGCTGACCCGTGCGGTCGTCCCGGGCCGGGACGTACACCAGCCCGTTCGCGGTGGCCGCCGCCCCGCGCACCTCGCCGACCCAGCGCAGCGTCGCGAAGTCCGGCCGACCCCCGGCCCCGTCGGGCGCCTTCATCAGGTGCAGCACCACGCCGTCGTGCGCGACGGCGAGGGAGTTCCACGGGGCGCCGACCAGCACGCCCCGTGGCTCCCACTCCGGTGCGGCGCGCAGCAGCACCGTCCGCAGGTTCTCCGACGAGGTGATCCCGAGCGTCACGGGCGTGTCCCCGGCGACCTCGGGGTCGTACCGCGCGACGTTGCGCTCCCACACCCCGGCGACGGCGTCCTCGAGCAGCCCGAGGACCCCGACCGCGGCCCACCGCTCGCGGACCCCGCGCAGCCACGCGAGGGCCCGTGCGTCCCCGCCGTCCCACATCACGCTCACGTCGCCGATCAGAGCACGGACCCCCGACAGCGTGACCGCCGATCAGGTCTTGGGGCCGCCCGCCACGTAGATGACCTGCCCGGACACGTACCCGGCCGCCTCGCCGACGAAGAACGCGACCATGTTCGCGATGTCCTCGGGCACGCCGACCCGCTGCACCGGGATCTCCTTCGCCCGCGCGGCCTGCCACTCCTCCCAGTCCTGACCGAGGCGCTCGGCGGTCGCCTTCGTCATCTCCGAGGCGATGAACCCGGGCGCCACGCAGTTCGCGGTGATCCCGAACCGGCCCAGCTCGATCGCCAGGGTCTTGGTGAACCCCTGCAGCCCGGCCTTGGCCGCGGAGTAGTTCACCTGGCCGCGGTTGCCCAGCGCCGAGGTCGAGGACAGGTTCACGATGCGACCCCACTGCGAGGCGACCATGTGGCCCTGGCAGGCCTTGGTCATCAGGAACGAGCCGCGCAGGTGCACGCCCATCACCGAGTCCCAGTCGTTCTCGGTCATCTTGAACAGCAGGTTGTCGCGCGTGATGCCGGCGTTGTTGACCAGCACCGTCGGCGGGCCCAGCTCGGCGACCACCCGCTCGACCGCGGCGTCGACGGCCGCGGCGTCGGCGACGTCGGCGCCGACCGCGATCGCGCGCCCGCCGGCGTCGGTGATCGCGTCCGCGGTGGTCTTGGCCGCGCTCTCCTCGAGGTCGATCACCGCCACGGCCATCCCGTCGGCGGCCAGGCGCAGCGCGGTGGTGGCACCGAGGCCGCGGGCGGCACCGGTGACGACGGCGACGCGGGACGTGGGAGCGGTCATGGTCTGCGGGACCTCCTCGAGCGGGGACGACGTGCCTCGCCCGCATCCTGCCCCGCATCCGTCGCGGCTGCTCAGAGGCCCCCGGGGACGATCCATCGGTCGCCGCGCGCCCGCAGCCCGACGCCGAGGGCCCGCCCGATCATGAACAGCGACAGCCCGGCCCACACGCCGGCGAGTCCCCAGTCGAACGCGAGCGAGAGCCAGATGAGCGGCAGGAACCCCACGATCGCCGAGCCCAGGGTGAGTCTGCGCAGGAAAGCGGCGTCTGCGGCGCCGAGGAGCACCCCGTCGAGGGCGAAGACGTAGCCGGCGACGGGCTGCAGCGCGACGAAGAACCACCACGCGGCCGGGATGGTCGCGAGCACCGTCGGATCCGGGCTGAACACCCGCGGCAGGACCCCGGCGAGTGCGGCGAACACCACACCCGCGGCGACGCCGAGGACCAGCCCGTAGCGGGTCACCCGGCCGGTGACCGCCCGCGCCGCGGACCTCGACGACGCGCCGAGCGCCGCCCCGACCAGTTGCTGGGCCGCGATGGCGAGCGAGTCCAGCACCGTCGACATGAACACCCACAGCTGCAGGACGACCTGGTGGGCCGCCACGGACGCCGCCCCGAATCGCGCGGTCACGGCGGTCGCCGACAGGAAGCAGGCCTGGAAGGCGAGGCTGCGCAGGAGGAGGTCCCGGCCGAGGCCGAGCTGGGCGCGCAGGTCGGCCGGCACCGGGCGCAGTGGCACCCGCAGCGCGACCGCCTCCCGCACCAGGGCGCCGCTGAACAGCAGCAGCACCACCGACTGGGCCCCGACGTTGGCGATCGCCGACCCCTCGAGACCCAGGCCAGGCCATCCGTCGATCCCGTGCACGAGGAACGGGCAGACCAGCGCCGAGGCGCCGTTCCCGGCCAGGACGACGACGACGGGGGCCCGGGTGGACTGCACGCCGCGCATCCAGCCGTTCCCGGCCATCGCGACGAGGATGCCCGGGGCCCCGCACAGCGCGATCCGCATCCACGAGACCGCGCCGTCCGCGAGCGGCCCGCCGCCGGAGAGCAGCTCGGCGACCGGCCGCGCGACGAGCTGCCCCACCCCGACGACGGCGAGGCCCGCGAGCAGGGCGAGCCACGTCGCGGCCACCCCCTCCGCGATGGCGCGGTCGCGGCGCCCGGCGCCGAACGCGCGCGCCGCCCGGGCCGTCGTGCCGTAGGCGAGGAAGGTGCCGAGCGAGGAGACCTGGGCGAGCACGACGGCGCCGACGGCGAGCGAGCCGAGCGGCAGCGCGCCGAGCCGCCCGACGACGGCGGTGTCCACCAGCAGGTAGAGGGGCTCGGCGACGAGGACGACCAGGGCGGCCGCGGAGAGCGAGAGGACCCGCACCGGCCCGGCGTCGACGGAGGTCGTCACGGGGTCCCCGCTCACAGCAGCGGGGCCGCCGCCAGGGCCCGCCGCACGTCGGCCACGACGTCCGGCGCATCGAGGCCCTCGACGGTGAACCCGGAGGCCGACCGGTGCCCGCCGCCGCCCATCGCCAGCGCGGCGGCGGCGACGTCGAGGCGGCCCTTGGAGCGCAGCGACGCGGTCCAGCGCCGCGGCCCGACCTGCTTGAGCACCATCGCGACCTCCGCCTCGGCGGTGGTGCGCAGCACGTCGATGATGCTCTCCACCTCCTCCTGCCGGCCGCCGGCGATGTGCTCGGCGCGCGCGCAGGCCCACACGAAGCCGAGTCCGTGGGCCTCGTCGGGCTCGAGGGTGGCGGTCGCGAGGACCGCCGAGAGCATCCCGAGCCAGGAGAAGGGGTGGGTGTCGAGCAGCGGGCGCGTCACGGCCTCCGCGTCGACGCCGGCCACGAGCAGGCGCGCGGCCATGTCGTGGGTGGCGGGCGAGGCGGCCCGGAAGTTGCGGGTGTCGGTGACCAGCCCGGCGTAGAGGCAGCGCGCGATCGGGAGGTCGACGGGGGCGTCGAGCGCGTCGAGCAGGCCGAGGACGATCACGGCGGTCGCCTCGGCGTCGGGCTCGACGTAGTAGGCGGTGCCGAAGCCGCCGTTGGACACGTGGTGGTCGATCACCAGCGTCGTGCCGGCGCAGTCGACGCGGCTCGCCAGCGACCCGATCCGGTCGACGCTGCCGGTGTCGAGCACGACGAGCAGCTCCGGCGCGGCCGGGACCTGCGCGGCGGGCACGACGAGATCCGCGACGTCGAGGTCGCGCAGCGACTCCGCGGGGCGCTCGGGGGCGCCGAACGAGACGTGCACCCGCGCGCCGCGCCGGTACAGCGCGAGCCCGAGGGCCAGCGCGCTGCCGAGGGCGTCGGCGTCGGGGTTGACGTGGGCGAGCAGGACGACCTCGCGGGCCGCCGCGAGCATCCCGACGGCCTCCTCGCGCCCGACCGCCCGGGACGTCACCGAACCGTGCCGTCGAGGGCGTCCGCGTCGGCCAGCTCGTCGTCCTCCTCGTCCTCCTCGTCCTCCCGCGGCTTGCGGTAGGGGTCGGACTCGCCGGCGTAGGTGGCCGCGGCGGCCCGGGAGGCCACCTCGGCGTCCGCCTCGCGGGCGCCGGCGAGGAGCTCCTCCATACGGGCCGCGCCCTCGGGGACGACGTCGGCGACGAAGTCGATCGACGGGGTGTGGCGCACGCCGGTCTGGCGACCGACGGCGGTGCGGACGACCCCCTTGGCGCTCTCCAGTGCGATGCCGCTCGCCTGGCGGGCGTTGTCGTCGCCGTAGACGGTGTAGAAGACCGTCGCCTCCCGCAGGTCCGCGGTGAGCCGGGCGTCGGTGATGGTGACCATCGCCAGGCGCGGGTCCTTCACCTCGTGCTCGAGCGTCGAGGCGACGATCTGGATGATCCGCTTGGCGAGGCGCCGGGCGCGGGGTGCATCGGCCATCTCGGGTCCTCCAGCAGATCAGTCGTCGTGCGGACCCAGCCACCGGATCCGCGCGGAGAGCACCTGGAGCTCCGGTCGGGAGCTCACCAGGCGCTCGCAGTGGTCGCGCACGTCGGTGACGTGCTCGGCGTCCGCGGCCACCACCGCCACGCCGATGAGGGCTCGGCGGTGGAGGTCGAGGTGACCGGCCTCGGCGACCGAGACCGCGTACTTGCGCTTGATCTCGGCGACGACCGGGCGCACCACGGAGCGCTTCTCCTTGATGCTCCCGACGTCGCCGAGCAGCAGGTCGAGCTCGAGGGCGCCAACGTACACGTCAGCGCCCCCGAACCCGGGTCACGAACCTCACTCGCGCGGCTTCTCCCGCATCTCGTAGGTCATGCTCTTGTCGTCGACCTTGACGTCGTTGAACGACCCGAGCGTCAGACCGCACTCGTAGCCGTCGCGGACCTCGGTCGCGTCGTCCTTGAACCGCTTCAGCGAGTTGATCGTCAGGTTCTCCGCGACCACCGCGCCGTCACGGACCAGGCGAGCCTTGCCGTTGCGGCGGATGATCCCCTCGGTCACCAGGCAACCGGCGATCGCCCCGACCTTCGAGGAGCGGAAGACCTCGCGCACCTCCGCGGTGCCGAGCTCGACCTCCTCGTAGATCGGCTTGAGCATGCCCTTGAGGGCCTGCTCGATCTCGTCGATCGCCGCGTAGATGACCGAGTAGTAGCGGATGTCGATGCCCTCGCGGTTGGCCAGCTCGGTGGCCTTGCCCTCCGCGCGGACGTTGAAGCCCATGACGATGACGTTGGACGCGATCGCGAGGTTGATGTCGCCCTCGGTGATCGCACCGACGCCCCGGTGCAGCACGCGCAGCTGCACCTCCTCGCCCACGTCGATCTTCGTGAGGGCGTCCTCGAGGGCCTCGACGGTCCCCGAGTTGTCACCCTTGATGATCAGGTTGAGCTCGTTCGTCTCCTTGAGCGCCGCGTCGAGGTCCTCGAGCGAGATGCGCTTGCGGCGGCTGGCGAGCTCGGCGTTGCGCTCACGGGCGCGACGCCGGTCGGCGATCTGGCGGGCCACGCGGTCCTCGTCGACGACGAGGAACGTGTCACCGGCACCGGGCACCGACGTGAAGCCGATGACCTGCACCGGACGGGAGGGCAGTGCCTCGCGCACGTCGTCGCCGAACTCGTCGAGCATCCGTCGCACACGGCCCGACGCGTCGCCGGCGACCA
>JAICLN010000289.1 GCA_025925615.1 Actinomycetospora sp.
GGCGTGCCGGGCCGGACTGGCTCGTCGTCGGGGCGGTCGCGGCGGCGGTGGCGGTCGTCCTCGCTCTCGGGGTCGTGCTCTGGCTGCGGAGCCCGGTGGCCACGGCGAACAGCACGGAACTACCCGGCGGGCCCGTCGCTGCTCCGGTACCCGGTCCCGCGGCGCCACCACCGCCGTCGCCGGTCGCGACGGCGCCGCTCGTCGGCCCCGTCCCGACCCCGGCCTTCCCGGCGCGCCCGACGAGGAAGGCCGTCGTGCCCCCGGCGGTCCGGCCAGCACCGCAGGTCGCCCAGGCTCCAACCGCCGCGCCCGCTGGACCGATCGGCCCCAGCGGCACGACGTCGAGTCCTCCCGGCAACGGCAACAACGGCAACGGCAACAACGGCAGCGGCAACAACGGGCGCGGCAACGGTGGCGGCGGGAACGGAGACCTGTTCCCCGACGGGTTCTGAGCAGCCCATCCCCGAGCTCGGGGATGGGGTCTCGGCGCCGATCTTCCTAACGTCGTCCCATGACCTCGCTGCTCGCCCCCACCCGCACCTTCCCCGCCGCGCACCGGTCGTCACCGGACGCCCTGCGCACCGCGGTATTCGCGTCGGCAGAGCCCGAGACCGAGCTCGACCTGGCGCCCCGGACCGTGGTGTCCCCGCACCGGGGCCGGGCGATGCTGGTCGGCGCAGTTGTCGCCCTCGCCGGGGTCGCGACCGTCGTGGGGGTCAGCACGCACGCGCCGCTGGAGCCGCTTCCGGCCGCCTCCGCCCCGATCGCCTCGTCGTCGACGTGCGTCGGCGGGGCCTGCGAGGGCCTCGACCCGACCACCGAAGGGTGCCAGGCGGACGCTCGGACCGTTGGCAGCCGCGTCGTCACCGCGGAGCGCCGCGGCCTCGAGGTGCCGGTCGGCGTCGTCGAGGTGCGGGCCTCCCCGACCTGCCACGCAACGTGGGCGCGGTACACGGTCGACCCCACGTCCCCCGTCGGCGGAGTCTCGATCGAGAGCCGCGACGGGCGCTCCGAACGCACCACCGTCGATGCGGTCGCCGGCCATCGCCACCTCGGCTACGGCACGACCCCGATGCTCGGCGACGCCCTCGACGTGCGCGCGCTCGTCACGCCGATCCCGGGCGGGGAGTTGCCGAGCCGTGCGACCGCGTGGACCGGCCGTTCACGATGAGCACCGGCACGGACAATTCCGCAGCAACCGCGTCACGATGACGCGGTTGCGCGGTCGCCGGCTGCGCTGCCGAGTCCTGTCCGACACCCGCCGACACCCGCCGGTACTGCGACAACCGTGTCCGATGGACACGGCTGGGGCCGCACCCCGACCACACGCGGCGTCGTTGTCGAGGCGCACGCGGGTCACCCGGATGGCGGTGCCCGCGATCCACCGAGTCTCTGGGGGAGACATGAGCATGCGTCGTACCGTCATCGGGGTCCTGGCCGGGACCGCCGCGCTGGGCCTGCCGGTGCTCACCGCCGGCGTCGCCACCGCGAACCAGGGCCCGAGCCACAGCCCGTCGAGCTCGCCGACCTGCACCACGACCGGCACGGCGTCGAACAGCCCCGGCGTCTCGAGCGGCAACGTCACCCAGGTACCGGTGTTCGACTGCAGCCAGGTCTTCGGCTCGCCCTCCGTCGCCGTCACCGGGCCGCTCGTCGGAGCGCCCGCCGCGAGCTAGTCCGAGGACCTCGAGCACCCCTCGCGCGCCGGGCCCGTGACGTCACCGGGCCCGACGCCGAGTTCTCGCCCGCCGAACCTTCGCCGAGCGGACAGGAATGCGCTTCCTGTCCCGGGACGGTCCGGCAACGCGCCACTCGGCAGGTGATCCACGCAGGAATCCGACCTCCCACGGAATGCCACGGCCATTCCTGTCGGCCGGCCGCTCACGGCAGATCGTCACCGGATCGTTCAGCCGGCCACGGTGTAGGTCCCCTCGCGTCCTCGTATAGTTCCCCGGAGACCGGGCCCCGGTCCGGCTCGGGCGCCATTCGGGGGAGCCGTGAAGATTCTCGTGCCGGTCATCGCATTGGCCGCAATTGCGTGGGCCACAGCACCCTGGGTCTCGATCGCTCTGCACGGGACGTCCGACCAGTGCGTTCTCCGGGCGATGCGCTGCGAGGCGGTGATCCCCTCCCCGCGGCTCCCGGCGGACGGGGAGCGCCCCGCTCCTGTCGTGCGCACGGAGCCGCTGCGCCAGGCCTGACCGCCCGTCGATCACTGGCCACCGCAGCTCTCGTCGGCGAACTGACGATGCCGCAGAACGGCCCGCATCGCCTCGTCGACGCGCGTCTCCGCCCGGTGACCCGGAGCAACCTCCTGATACGAATGCCGGGATCGACTGCTCGGTAGGTGATCGAGGATCGACGAGATCGACACGACGAGAAACGGCTCATCGTCCGAACGACGGTATGCGCACTGATTTGCTGCCCGTTCGGCCGAATCGCAGGCCGATCGTCACTCACTAGCATGAAACCCGACCGTCCGTGTCGGAGGCGGCACGGGTGATTGCAGAGGGCGGTTCTCGTGGAGACGGTGAGCGCGGCGCTGGCACACGACATCGGGCACGAGCTCGCGACGATCGCATTCCTCGTGTCGGCGGTTCGCGCCGACCCCGCGCTCCGGGCCGACAACCACCGTCGCCTATGTCTGATCGAGCGGGAGGTCGAGCGCCTCCAGGAATTGGTGGGGTTGCGCACCGAGGAGATCCCGGAGCCGGAGGTATCGCTGACCCGGCTGCTCGCCGAGGTCGCCGGCCCTCTCGCGCTGCGGGGTCCGGCGGCCGTGGTCACCAGCCCGTCGCCCGACGTTCGGCTCCCGGTCGACGCCCGGTCGCTCTGGAGGCTGTTGTCCAACCTGGTGCACAACGCCGTGCGGGCCGCGGGGCCCGCGGGCACGGTGCGCCTCCTCGTCCGGCAGGGCCCACCGCCGTGCATCGAAATCCACGATGACGGGCCGGGCTTCGGCGCCGGGCCGGCCGGCCATCGCGGGATCGGCCTCGCGACCGCGGGCCGCCTCGCCGCGCGGTGCGGCGCCACGCTCACCTTCGGCGCTGCGGACGGCGGCGGGACGGTAGCCCAGATCTCCTTCCGGACGGAGGTGCTCGCCCCGGGCGCGTGAGGCGGCCCCGCCCTCTCCCCAGCCCAGGCGAGTCGGCTCGACCCCGCTCGCGCTCCCCGCCCGTCACTAGTCAGTTCTGTGGATGGTCACCACGAACGCCGCCGACCAGACTCGATCACGAGACGGACCAGCTCCCACTCCACCAGGGGGTTCTCGTGACCGAGCCGACGTCCCGCACCACCGACCACGTCGACGAGCCGACGGAGGAGGAGCGCGCCCGGGCCCGCGCGGGGGCGGCGCGCTACCCGCACGCCCCCGAGCGCCTCCCCGACCGCGCCGGACGCTTCCTCGGGCTGCTGGACCGCTCGCGGCGCGACGAGCGGCCCCGGCCCGCCTAGAACCGGGTGGCCATGATGCCGCGCGCGAGGATGGCGGCCTTGTGGTCCCGACGGTGCACCTCGTCGGCCAGGTAGGCCTCCCAGTTCGGGTCCTTGCGGTGCACCCACATCGACATGGCCGCGTCCCACGCGAAGTCCCGGGTCTCGCGGACCAGCAGGTCGCCGAACAGGTTGCCGAGCTTGTCGACCCAGGAGCCGTCGCCGAAGCGCGAGAACGGCGAGTCGAACTCGTCCTGCAGCTCGTTCATCTTCGTGTAGAAGATGTCGTTGATCCGGCAGTAGTCCCGGTGCTGGGCGTCGCGCTCGGCCGGGTCGGGGTGCTTCTCCCACGTGGTGAGCAGCGCGAAGGCCAGGTCGAAGTTGACGTGGGCGTTCACGCCGGCCACCGCGTAGTTGAGGGTCGGGATGTCCGGGTCGGACCGGACGTCGAACAGGGTCGCCCAGCACAGCGGCGCCTCGTGGCCCTCGGACAGGGCGCGCAGCGCGTCGAGGTACCGGCACGCGAAGGCGATGTCGAGATCGATGATGAACGTGCCCGCCTCGAAGGTCCCGTTCGTCACCGCGTCCTGCACCCCGCAGGTGATCTGGTGGTAGAGGCGGCTGAACGAGGCGATGCCGTCCCCGTCGCCCCGGGGCACCACGGTCTTCGCCGCCTCCTGCACCCGGGCCAACGTGTCGATCACCGCCGGGACGTCCTTCGGCGTGGCGCCGACGCTCACGAGATCGACCAGTTCGTTCGCCATTGTCTTCCCCCTCGTCGTGGCGCCTACCGCGCCCGGACCCGTTGCAGGAGCGCCGCGGCCTGGGTCCGCGAGCGCGTGTTCGTCTTGCGCAGCACGTTCGAGACGTGGACCGCGACCGTCCGTTCCTTCATCTCCAGGCGCCGCCCGACCTGCCGGTTGGTGAGCCCCTCGGCGACGGCCTGCAGCACCTGGTGCTCGCGCGGGGTGAGTGCGGAGAGCTCCGGGGCCCGCGCGGGGCCGTCGGCCTTGACGTCCCCCGGCGTGTCGAGGAGGTCGGCCAGGGTGAGGGCGCCACGACCGGCGACCGCCTCGAGCTCGGTGAGGAACGGCGTCGCCCCCATGCCGTGGGCGGTCGCCGCGGCCGCGCGCAGGCAGGCCGTGACCTCCGACGGCGACCGGCGCGGCCCGGAAAGCAGCGCGTCGGCGCGGCGCAGCTGGGCGTAGGCCGCCGGGTAGGGGTTGAGCAGGGCGCTCCACCGCTCGGCGACGTCGCGCCAGCTCTCCGGGTCCGACGCGCCCTGCACCCGCCCGAGCTCCGCCCGGCACATGCGCGCGTAGGCGACGACGGTGCGCCGCAGCGCCGGCACGATCGTCGGGACCCGTCGTTCGAGGTCCCGGAGGTGCTCGACGAGCCGCGCGACGGCCTCGGGGTCACGGTCCCCCAGCGCGGCGGCCTCGGACTCCGCGCGCAGCCCGTGCCAGATCAGCGGGGCGGCGAGGAAGACGTCCTCGGGGTGGCGGGCGACGACCTCGAGCCCGGCCGCGACGATGGACCGCGCCTCCCGCGGTCGGCCGCGCCACATCTGCAGCCCGGAGCGCAGCGTCACCAGCGGCACCTGCCGGCGCTCCCCCGCCGTCGCCGAGAGCAGCTCCACCGCGCGCATGTCCTCGTCGGCGGCACCGAACTCCCCGCGCCCGACCAGCAGACGCACCCGCGCGAGCCGGACCTCGAGGGCCTCGCCGCCGGTGGGCCGCAGCGCCCACGCCTCGTCGACCGCCTCCTGCGCCTCGGTCCAGCGCCCGAGGCGGAAGAGGCCGTTGGCGGCGGTGGCCAGCAGGCTGACCCCGAAGCTGCGGGCCAGGCCCAGCTCCCGCATCCGCGCGACCCCCTGGCGGGCCAGCTCCACCCCCTCGGCGATCTCGCCCAACGGCCCGACCAGCAGCTCCGCCCAGTGCCCGTACGCGCGGCCGATGCCCATGACGTCGCCGAGCCGCTCGGCGACGGCGA
>JAICLN010000121.1 GCA_025925615.1 Actinomycetospora sp.
ACCACAGCGGCATCCTCGTGCTCGACGGTGACCTGCCACTCGGCTCCGATGTGGTCGAGACACTCTCGCTGCGCGACGTCGTGCTCGACATCGCCGTCAACCCGGACCGCGGCTACGCGCTGTCGGTCCGCGGGATGGGCCGCGAGGTCGCGTGCGCGTACGACGCCGGGTACGGCGATCCGGCCGCGGTCGCGCAGGGGCTCCCGGCTGCGAGCGGGGAGGCCTGGCCGGTGCGCGTCGAGCCGGACTCGGGGTGCCGCCGGTTCGCGGCCCGCCGGGTCACCGGGCTCGACCCGACGGCGCCGACGCCGTGGTGGATGCGCCGGCGGCTGCTGCTCGCGGGCATCCGCCCGATCTCGCTCGCCGTCGACGTCACCAACTACGTGATGCTCGAGCTCGGCCAGCCCATGCACGCCTACGACGCGGCCCGGGTCACCGGCGACGTCGTGGTCCGGCGAGCCCGCACCGACGAGAAGCTGACGACCCTCGACGACGTGAGCCGGGCGCTCGACCCCGACGACGTCGCGGTCTGCGACGACTCCGGGCCGATCGGTCTCGCCGGCGTCATGGGCGGCGCCGCCACCGAGGTCACCGACGCCACCTCCGACGTCCTGCTCGAGGCCGCCACCTGGGACGCCGCCGCCGTCGCGCGCGCGGCCCGACGCCACAAGCTCCCCAGCGAGGCGGCCCGGCGCTTCGAGCGCTTCGTCGACCCGGCGGTCGCGCGCGCCGCCACGGACCGTGCCGCGGCGCTGCTCGAGCGCTACGGGTCCGCGACCGTGGCGGCCGGGGTCACCGACGTCGGCCCCTTCCCGGAGGGCGGGGAGCCGGCCGAGCCCCCGATCCGGATGGCGCTGGACCTGCCCGACCGCGTCGCGGGCGTGCTCTACGCACGCGGGGCGAGCGTGCGCCGGCTCGTGCAGGTGGGCTGCGCGGTGGAGGTCGACTCGGCCGGCGGCACCGGGCTGGTCGTCGTCCCGCCGACGTGGCGTCCCGATCTCACCCGCCCGGCCGACCTGGTCGAGGAGGTGCTCCGCCTCGAGGGCTACGACGTCATCCCCTCGGAGCTGCCGGTGTTCGCGGGCGGCACCGGGCTGACCCTCGCCCAGCGCCGGCGCCGCCAGGTGTCGCGGGCGCTCGCCGACGCCGGCTACCAGGAGGTCCTGCCCTCGCCGTTCATGGCGCCGACGGTGCTCGACGCCTTCGGGCTCGACGCCGACGACCCGCGCCGCTCCGCCGTCCGGCTCGCCAACCCCCTCGACGCCGACCGCTCGCTGGTGGCGACGACGTTGCTGCCCGGCCTGCTCGAGGCCGTCGTCCGGAACGTGTCGCGCGGATTGCGCGATCTGGCGCTCTTCCACGTGGGCCAGGTGGCCCGACCCAGCGGGACGCCGGGCCCCGCGCCGGAGGTCGGCGTGGCGGCGCGGCCCGCCGACGACCAGGTCGCGGCGCTGAAGGACGCGCTGCCGGCCCAGCCGGTGCGCGTCGGGGCCGTTCTCACCGGGGCCTGGGAGCGCCCGGGGTGGTGGGGCGAGGGCCGGGCCGCCACGTGGGCCGACGCGATCTCGGCGGCCCGGACGGTGGCGGCGGTGTACGGGGCCGAGCTCGCCGTCTCCGCCGACCGGCACGCGCCGTGGCACCCCGGGCGGTGCGCCGCGCTGCACGTCGGCGACGTCCTGGTCGGCCACGCCGGGGAGCTGCACCCGAAGGTGCTCGAGGCCCTGGGCCTGCCGCCGCGCACGTGTGCGGTGGAGCTCGAGCTCGACCGGCTCCCGGTCACCGAGGTGCTCGCCCGGCCCGAGGTCTCGGCGTTCCCGCCGGTGCTGCTCGACGTCGCGCTGGTGTCCCCGGTCGACGTGCCGGTGGCGGCCGTGCAGTCCGCCCTGACCGAGGGCGGCGGCGAGCTGCTCGAGGACGTCCGGCTCTTCGACGTCTACAGCGGCGCGCAGGTCGGCGAGGGTCGGCGCTCGCTCGCGTTCGCGCTGCGGTTCCGCGCACCCGACCGGACGCTCACCGTCGACGAGGCCGCCGCGGCCCGTGACCGCGCGGTGGCCCTGGCGGGGGAGAGGTGCTCCGCTTCGCTCCGCTCGTGAGCACTTTCCGGGGCTATAGCCCCGGAAAGTGCTCACATGCCCGGAGGGCACCTTCCAGCAGCCAACGCAGGCCGACCGCGTAGGACGCCCGGAGCACGTCGAGGTCGAACGGGCCGGTGCCCTCGGGACCGGCCGCAACGGCTGCGTCGCCGATCGCGTGCACGACGAGGACCCGGATCGCGGTGTCCTGCGCCGCCTCGCTGGTGACCCCGGCGGCCGCCAGCAGCACCCGCATCGCGTCGCCGAGGCGCTGTGCGTTCGGGCCGCGCGCTCCCTGCCGCGCCACGAAGTGCGGCGCGAGGCCCGGGTGGGCGAGCAGTAGCTCGTGGGAGGCCGTCATGACCGCCGTCAGCCCGGCCTCGGGCTCCGTCGACGGGTCGGGCAGCGGAAGGGTGCCGAGCAGGTCGTCGAGCACCGCGTCGAGCAGGCCCTCGCGTCCGTCGACGTGGCTGTACAGGGCGTTCGGGGCGACCCCGAGTCGGCCGGCCACCGCCCGCATGGACAACGCCGACCCGTCGTCGAGCACGGCCCGGGCCGCCGCGACCACGGCCTCCCGGCTGAGCCCCGCCCGTTGTCCCGGTCCCCTCACGCTGGCGTACTGTACGCCGTCCAGCTAAGCTGGACACTGTTCAGCTCACGACAGGAGGACGCCATGCCCCTCGCCCCGGACGCCGTCACCGGAACCGCCGCCGGCGTGCCCTACGTCCTCCGGCCGCCGGCCACCCCGCGCCCGGACGCGCCGCTGGTCGTCGCCTGGCACCTCATGGACGCGCCGCGCACCGAGCAGGCCTTCGCCGCGGCCCTGCCGCTCGAGGGGCTCGACGCCTGGCGCCTCTACCCCGGCCTGCCGCTGTGCGGGGCGCGCTCGCCCGGCTTCGAGGAGATCATGCGGCTCGGGCGCGAGGAGCCGGTCCTCAACCTACACGGGGCCGCCAACGCCCAGGCCGTCGCCGAGCTGCCCGCCCTCCTCGAGGCGCTGCGTGTCGAGCACGGCATCGGCCACGGACCCGTCGCCGTCGCCGGCGGGTCGGCGGGGGCGGGGGTCGCCGGGGCGGCGATCGTCGAGAAGGTCGTCGAGGTGCACGCCGCGGTCCTGATCAGCCCGCTCCTGGTGCTGCGCCCGGTCGTGGCGGAGCTCGCGACGTTCTTCGGTATGGACTACCGCTGGACGCCCGAGTCCGAGGCCGTGGCGGACCGGATGGACCTCGTGGCCCGGTCCGGGGAGCTCGGCGACGTGCCGGTGCGCTGCATCGTCGGCGCCCAGGACGCGGCCGAGGCGTTCCTCGAGCCCGCGGGTCGGCTCCGCGACGTGCTGGTGGAGCGGGGAGTCCACGCCGACCTCCACACGATCGAGGGCATGGGCCACGCCCTCGCCGAGGAGCCCGGCCTCGAGCCCGCACCGCAGACCGCGCACGCGGCCGAGGTCGACCGGCTCGCCGTCGCGTGGCTCGCTCAAGCCTTCGAGTTGGCCTGACCCGAATTGGACTGACCGAGCGCCTTCGTCAGGTCCGCCAGCAGCTGCGGGACGTCGTCGCGGGGGACGACCGCCTGGACCACGGCCATCGTCGAGGGGTCCTCGCGGGCCGCGGTCAGCGCCGAGCGCAGCGCGCCCACCGTCTCCGCGCGGCACGCCGTCGCCCCGCCGCCCGGCGCGAACATCGCCGGGGCCGCCGTCCAGTCCCAGCGGGTGATGTCGTTGTACGGCTCGGCCGGGCCGTGGATCGCGCGCTCGACGGTGTAGCCGTCGTTGTCGACGACCACCACGAGCGGCGCCAGCCCCTCGCGCACCATCGTGCCCAGCTCGGCCACCGTGAGCTGGGCGGCGCCGTCGCCGATGAGCAGGATGCCGCGCGAGTCGGGCTGGGCCAGGCAGGCGCCGAGCGTCGCCGGCAGCGTGTAGCCGATCGACGCCCAGAGCGGCTGGCCGATGAACGTCACCCCGCTGGGGAGGCGGTGGGTGGAGGCGCCGTAGAACGAGGTGCCCTGGTCGGCCAGCACGACGTCGCCCTCCTGCAGGAACCCCGCGACCTCGGCCCAGAGCGCGTCCTGCGAGAGCGGCTCCGCGGCGTCGTGGGCGGCGGCCGCCTCCGGGCGGACCGGGTGTCGCGGCGACGCCGGCCCCTGCGCGGCGAGCTCGCGCACCAGGGGGACCAGGGCGCCCAGGGCGCTGGGCAGCTCGACCGGCGCGAACGTTGCGGCGCCGACGCTCGCGGTCCGGGCCCCGAGCTCGATCGTGCGCGGGCGCGTGATGCGCTGGGTGAAGAAGCCGCTGGTGAGGTCGGTGAACTGCACCCCGGCGATGATCAGCGCGGCGGCGTCCTCGACGGTCGCGCGGACCTCCTCCGGGCTGGCCCCGCCGGCGTAGGTCCCGACGAAGGCCTTGACGCTCTCGTCGACGAGGCTCTTGGCCCACACCGTCGTCGCGTGCGGCACCGGCCCGGCGTCGAGCAGTTCGCGCAGGACCTCCCGGCCGCCCACGCGGTGGCTGAGCAGCCCGGCCAGCAGCGCGACGCGGTCCACCGAGCCGGCCCGCTCGAGCAGCGTGCGCGCGGCGTCGACGAACCCGGCCAGCGCCTCGGGGTCGGTGTGGTCGACCGGGGGCGGCAGGGGCGCCGACGGCGGGTCGACCGCGGCGGCCGAGACGTCCGTGGGGATGAGCAGGTACCCCGGGAGGTGGCGGTCCCGGACCTCGGCGAGCACCCGGTCGATCTCCGCCCGGGCGGTGTCGACCGTCAGAGCCGCGCGGGCGCAGGTGATGCCCTCGTGCATCGTCATGAAGTGCGTGAACACGCCGTCGCCGAGCGAGTGGTGGACGACGCGGTGCCCGGCCTGGTGGTCGGTGGAGGGCGCCCCGACGACGTGCACCACCGGCACGTGCTCGGCGAAGCTCCCGGCCATCGCGTTGATCGCGGAGAGCTCGCCGACGCCGAACGCCGTCGCGAGGGCCGCGATCCCGCGCAGCCGGCCGTAGCCGTCCGCCGCGTACCCGGCGTCCAGCTCGTTCGCGCAGCCCACCCAGCGCAGGTGCTCGTGGCCCACCACGTGGTCGAGCATCGCCAGGTTGTAGTCGCCCGGGACCCCGAAGACGTGCTCGACGCCGAGGCCGGCCAACCGGTCGGCGAGGTAGTCCGCCACGCAGTAGGTCATGACGGGAGATGCTGCCAGCTCCCCCCGACGGCCTGCGACGATCGCGGGGTGAACTCGGTCCGGGCGAACTCCGTCGGCATGCTGCGCCTCGCCGCCCTCCGGCTCGTGGGACCGCCCTGCACCACACCCGCCGAGGCGGTCGGGGTGCTGGGCGCCGCGCAGGGCCAGGACCTCCCGGGTGTGCTCGCCTCGATCGCGATGCGGACGGCGTCCGGCGACGTCGACGAGGTCCGCCGGGCCTTCGACGACGGGGAGATCGTCCGGTCCTGGCCGATGCGCCGGACGCTGCACGTGGTGCCGGCCCGGGACCTGGCCTGGATGCTCCCGCTCGCCACCGCCCGTCCGCTCGCCGAGGCCGCGAAGCGCCGCACCCAGTTCGGGCTCGCCGACGAGGCCGTCGAGCGCGCCGGGGAGGTGGCCCTTGAGGTCCTGGCCGGGGGCGGGCGGCTCACCCGGGCGGAGCTCGCCCAGCGGTGGGCGGACGCGGGCCTGATCCGCGAGTCCGCCCACGTCACGCACACGATCTCGGTGCTCGCGATGCACGGGGTCCTCGCCTACGGGCCGTTCGCAACCGCCAAGGAGCAGGCGCTCGTGCGCCTCGACGAGTGGGTGCCGGAGCCACGACGCCTCGCCCGGGAGGACGCCCTCGTCGAGTGGGCCCGGATCTACTTCGCCGGCCACGGCCCCGCCCGCCGTCAGGACTTCGCGCGCTGGACCGGCCTCCCGGCCGCCGACGTGCGGACCGCCGTCGAGGGGGCCCGCGAGCACCTGGTCACCGACGACGACGGCCTGCTGCTCGACCCGGCCACGCCCGAGCGGCTCGCGGCCGTGTACGACCCCGGGGCCGAGCTGCTCCTGCCGGGGTTCGACGAGTTCGTCCTCGGCTACGGCGAGCGCGCCGAGATCCTCGACGCCGAGCACGCGGACCGGATCGTGCCCGGCGGCAACGGGGTCTTCCGGCCGACGGTGGTGCGCGACGGCCGCGTCGTCGGGTGCTGGAAGTGGACCGGGAGCGGGAAGAACCGGCGGGTGGAGCGGGAGCTCTTCGCGCACACTCCTGGGTCATGACGACGACAGCTCGGCCGGGTCTCTCCGCGGTGACGTCGCCCCGCACCATCGAGCTCCCGCTGGTCCCGGTCGGCGCCCTGCTCGACGGCGCCGCCCGCCGCTTCGGCGACCGGCCCGCGCTGGTGCACCACGACGACGTCGTGACCTACCGCGGGCTCTGGGAGGAGGCGTGCGGGGTCGCCCACGCGCTCGTCGCCCGCGGGATCCGGCCCGGCGACGTCGTCGCCCTGCACCTGCCGAACCGTCTCGCCTGGCCGATCGCCTACCACGGCATCCTGCTCGCCGGCGCCACCGTCGCGCTCGCCAGCCCGGCGCTGCCCCGGGACCTCCTCGACGCGCAGCTCGCGGACGCGGGCGCGGTCGCCGTCGTCAGCCTCGACCCCTCGCTCGAGAACGTGATCACCACCGACGGGCGGCGCCTCGACCTCGCCGTCTCCGACCACGACACGCCGCCCGCGGTCGATCTCGACCCGACCGTCGCCCTCGCCCACCTCGCCTTCACCGGCGGGACGACCGGGCGCTCCAAAGGCGTCGAGCTCACCCACGCGAACGTCGTGGCCAACGTCCTGCAGTACGCGGCGACCAGCGCGGGCGCGGTGCCGGCGCCCGACGTGCACGGCGGGATCACCGTCGAGCAGACCTCCCCGCCCGAGGAGCACCCCGTCCGGATCGGCGAGGCGGTGTCGCTCGCGGTCGCGCCCTGGTTCCACGCCATGGGCACCAACGGGCTGACGATCGGCCTGGTCACCGGGGCGACCGCCGTCGTCCAGGACCGGTTCGACCCGGCGACCTACCTCGCCGACGTCGAGCGCCACCGCGCCACGACGCTGTCCGGGGCGCCCGCGATGTACCACGCGCTGCTCGCCCACCCGGACGCGGCGACGCGGGACCTGTCCTCGGTGCGCACCGTCACCTCCGGCGCGAGCCCGATGGCCGTCGCGCAGGCCGAGAAGATCGCCGCGCTGATGCCCGAGGCGGTCGTCGTCGAGGGCTACGGCCTCACCGAGGCGACCATGGGTCTCTGCATCTCGCCCGCGGAACGCTCGGCGACCCGGCGGATCGGGACCGTCGGGCTGCCGGTGGCCAACACCGAGCTCGTCCTGCTGCCCGTCGAGACCGGGCGGCCGGGCGACGACCCGGTGGCCCTCGGGGAGCGCGGCGAGATCTGGGCGCGCGGCCCGCAGGTCATGCGCTGCTACCACGACCGTCCCGACGAGACCGCCGACAGCCTGGTCGACGGATGGCTGCGCTCCGGTGACATCGGGATCCTCGGCGAGGACGGCTACCTGGCCGTGGTGGACCGCGCGAAGGACATGCTGCTCTACAAGGGCTACAACGTGTTCCCGCGCGAGCTCGAGGAGCTGCTCGCCGCGCGCCCGGAGGTCCGGACGGCGGCCGTCGTCGGGCTCCCCGACGACGCGGTGGGCGAGCTGCCGACCGCGGCCGTCGTCCTCGCGCCCGGTGTCGACGGCGTGGCCGAGCTGGCCGCCGCGGTGAACGGCGCCGTCCGGCCCTACGAGCGGTTGCGGCGGATCTACACGGTCGACGCGCTGCCCGTGTCGGCGGCGGGCAAGGTCCTCAAGGGTGACCTCCGCGAGACGTTGCTCGCGGCTCCGGACGGGCCGGCGTGGACCGACGGGGGGAGCTGAGAGCCGGGGTCGGCGCCCACCGGAGCGTCCTGCTCCGATCGGAGCAACTCGCCGCTGTTGGGCGCCCTGCCCGCGGCGCCGGGCGGTGTCGGGTCCCCGGGCTCTCATGTTCGCGCTCCGCGTGGGGCCGGCTGCCTAGCGTGGCCGTCCGACCCCGCCGCCGGAGCCTCCGACCCGGCGGCGGGGCCGACCTGACCCCGCCCCCGACCAGCTCGAGCTGACTACTCACCCCGACCCGACCAGGGAGCCCCGTCCCCGTCATGCGTCTCCCCGACGAGCAGTACCAGTGGTCACCGACCGGCCGTCCTCCCCGCACGTCCGCACGGCTGCTCGCCGTCCTCGGTGTCCTCGTCCTCCCCGCCCTGGCCCTCGCCCTGTACGCCGCCGGCGTCCTCGGTGTCTGGCCGGCGCTCGGCGGCGCCGCGGTCACCCTCGGCGTCGGGATGGCCGTGCTCGCGGGCCGCCCGCTGTTCATGCGCCCGGAGGTCGCGATGGTCCCCGACACCGGCGACTTCGTGCCCGGCGCGCGGGTCCTCGTCGTCGGCGGCGGCTACGTCGGCCTCGTCGCGGCCCGGGCCCTGCAGGAGCGGCTGGGGATCGCGGGCGACGGGCGTCACCGCGGCGCCCGGCCCGCCCGGTCCCGTGCGTCGGTGCCGATCGGGTCGGTGACGGTCGTCGACCCGCAGCCGCACATGACCTACCAGCCGTTCCTGCCCGAGGCGGCCGGCGGCTCGATCGCCCCGCGGCACCTCACGGTGTCGCTGCGCCGGGTGCTCGACCGCTGCGACGTCGTCACCGGGGCCGTCGTGGCGGTCGACGACGCGCGCCGCCGCGCCGTCGTGAGCCTGCCCGACGGGACCTCGCGGGAGATCTCTTACGACGTCCTCGTGATCGCCCCCGGCGCCATCGCCCGGGAGCTGCCCGTGCCGGGGCTGGCCGACCGCGCGCTGACCTTCCGGACGGTCCGCGACGCCGCCGCACTGCGCGACCACGTGCTCTCCCGCCTCGACGCCGCCGCCTCGGTGGTGCCGACGACGCCGGCCGAGGTCGCCCGCCGCGAGCGGCTGCTCACCTTCGTCGTGGTCGGCGGGGGCTTCGCCGGCGTCGAGGCGCTCGGCGAGCTCGAGGACCTCGCGCGGCGGGCCGGCCGGCAGGTGGGGATCGACCCGGCCGAGCTGCGCTGGGTGCTCGTCGAGGCGGCGCGCCGGATCATGCCCGAGGTCAGCGAGCCGACCGCCGCCCGCGTGCACGGCAAGCTCGCCCGCCGCGGCGTCGAGGTCCGGGTCGGGGCCGGGATCGGCTCCGCGCTCGACGGCACGGTCCGGCTGGCCGACGGCACCGTCATCCCGACCGACACGATCGTCCTGGCGGCGGGTACGCGTCCGCACCCGCTGCTGGAGCGCACCGACCTGCCCCTGGAGCGCACCGGCAAGGTCCGCTGCACCCCGATGCTGCAGGTCATCGGCCGGACGCACGTCTTCGCGGCGGGCGACGGCGCGGCCGTGCCGGACCTGGCCCGTGGCGCCACCCTCGCCGACGAGGACCCGAAGCTGCTCACCGCGCCGACCGCGCAGCACGCGGTGCGCCAGGCCCGGGTGCTCGCCGAGAACGTCGTCGCTTACCTCGGCGGGCGCCCGCTGCAGCCCTACCGGCACGCTTCGTCCGGCGTGGTCGCCGGGCTCGGCCGCCGGCGCGGCGTGGCGGAAATCCGCGGCGTGCGGGTGATGGGCTGGCCGGCCTACGCGCTGCACCGCGCCTACCACCTCTGGGCCATGCCGACGGCGGAGCGCAAGGCGCGCATCGTCCTGGACTGGGTCGCTTCCGCCCTGCTCGGGCGCGACCCGGTGGCCATGGGCGCGGTGGTGCCCGCCCCGCTGCGGGGGGACGACGAGGTCGAGGTGGACGCGGCGGGGAGTGTCAGCGATGTCGCATCGCAGACACAGGATTCGATCCAGCACGCCGATAGGGTCTGGAAATCCACATCGTCGCGACCGTACGCCCCGGCACCCGCTCCGGCATCCGAGCGCTCCGACGCGTACGACCAGCCGACGCTGCGCGAGCCGCACCCCTCGCTCCCGACGCCGGGTGGGTGGACGATGGCGGCCCGCCCGGACGGCACGCCGACCGGTGGGCAGCCCGCCCTCACGTGGATCCGGCCCGGGAGGCACGACTTCCTCGAGCGGTGAACCGCGTTGCATGGTCTTGCGTGATCGTGCATAGTCATACGCATGCGGATCGCGGTGGCCGGGGCCAGCGGCTACGTCGGAGGTGAGCTCCTGCGGCTCGCGCTCGGCCATCCCGAGATGGAGGTCGGCGCGCTGACCGCGGGGGATTCCGCGGGCAC
>JAICLN010000068.1 GCA_025925615.1 Actinomycetospora sp.
CAGGGCCCGGATGCGCGCGACCAGCTCGGGGAAGTCGAAGGGCTTCGCGAGGTAGTCGTCGGCGCCCAGGGCGAGGCCGGCGACCTTGTCGCGCAGTGTGCCGCTCGCCGTCAGCATGATCACCCGGGTGACGCCGCCCGCCATCTCGGCGCACAGCTCGTCCCCGGAGCGGCCCGGCAGGTCGCGGTCGAGGACCACGACGTCGTAGCGGGTCACCGAGGCCTTCTCCGAGCCGGAGTCGCCGTCGTAGGCGACGTCGACCGCCATCCCCTCACGACGCAGGCCACGCGCCAGCGCGTCGGCCAGGGCCTGCTCGTCCTCCACGATCAGAATCCGCACCCCTTCACGATGCCACTGTCCGGCTGAGCAGGAGCTGAGGATTCGCTGGGTGGATCTCGTCTTCTGGGCGGGGTCGGGCCAGAGTCCTTGATCAGGAGCACCGGAGGCAGGCTCCGTCGGCCCCGCAGCTGCCCCACGTACCCATGATCAAGGGGCCCCGCCGGGCCCACAAGATCACGGGCACCTCAGGCAGGCCGGACTCGGCCGGGAACTGCCTCACGTGCCCATGATCACCCGAGTCGCGCCGCGGTCCCGCCGACGATGGGGCTTTCCTCCCGCTGGTTGCAAGCAACGACGCTTCGCTGGCACCGGAGCTGGGACAACCGGGACGGGGCTCAGCGGCCGCCGTCCCCCGCCGCGCGCGGGAGCGAGGACACGGAAGGCACCGGGTGCTCGGACCCACCCTGCTTCCGAGCCAGGCCCGAGACCCACTCGGTGACCCGGCGGGCCACGTCCTGGTCGGTGAGGCCGGCGGCGGTCAGGATCGCGCCACGGCTGTCGTGGGCGAGGAACTCCTGCTCCAGCGCGATCCGGCGCACCGGCACGTCCACGCCCGCCTCGACGAGCCGGTCGGCCACCGCGGATCCGAACCCGCCGTGGCGGCCGCCGTCCTCGACGGTCACGACGAGGCGGTGGGTGCCCGCGAGCTCGACCAGGGCCTCGGGCACGGGCTGTACCCAGCGGGGGTCGACCACCGTGACGCCGATGCCCTGGGCGGTCAACCGGTCCGCGGCCTCGATGCCGAGCTGGCCGAAGCCCCCGACGACGATGAGCAGGACGTCGGGCACGCCCGGGGCCTCGTCGTCGAGGCGGTCGATCGCGGTCGGGCGGGGAGCGGCGCGGGAGAGCCGGCCGGGCTCGGCGAGCACGTCCACGGCCCCCGGCCCGCCGGTGGCGTCCCCGCCGCCGGGGCCGATCCGGCCCAGCGCGGGCACCTCGCCCGGCACGGCGCCCTTGGACCAGCGCAGCGCGGTGGGACCGTCCGCGATGCCGACCGCCTCGCGCAGCTCCTCGCGCAGGGTCACCGCGTCACGGGGCGCCGCCACCCGCAGGCCCGGGACGATGCCCATGACCGAGAGGTCCCACATGCCGTTGTGCGAGGCGCCGTCGCTGCCGGTGACCCCGGCGCGGTCGAGCACCACGGTGACCGGCTCGTGGTGCAGGGCCACGTCCATGAGCAGCTGGTCGAAGGCCCGGTTGAGGAACGTCGAGTACACCGCGACCACGGGGTGCAGGCCGCCGTGGGCGAGCCCGGCCGCGGAGGTCATGGCGTGGGCCTCGGCGATCCCCACGTCGAAGAGCCGCTCCGGGTAGGCCTCGCCGAACGCCGCGAGCCCGGTCGGGCCGGGCATGGCGGCGGTGATCGCGACGACGTCGGCGCGCTCGCGGCCGATCTCGAGCATCGCGTCGGTGAACACCGAGGTCCACTCGCGCGGCTTGGGCCCGACCGGGAGGCCGGTGTCGGGGTCGAGCACCCCGACCGAGTGCATCTGCTCGGCCTGGTCCTGCTCGGCCGACGGGAAGCCGCGGCCCTTGTAGGTCACCGCGTGCACGATCACCGGCCCGCCGAAGTCCCGGGCCGCGGACAGTGCGGTCTCCAGGGCCTCGACGTCGTGGCCGTCCACGGGACCGACGTACTTGATGCCGAGGTCGGAGAACAGCGCCTGCGGGGTGATCGCGTCCTTCACCCCGGCCTTCGCCGCGTGGACCGCGGAGTAGAGCGGCCGGCCGACGACCGGGATCTTCTGCAGGGCCCGCTTGCCGTGCTCGAGGACCTCCTCGTAGCGGGGCGCGAGCCGCAGCGTCGAGAGCCGCTCGGAGAGGCCGCCGATGGTCGGCGCGTAGGAGCGGCCGTTGTCGTTGACGACGATGACGACGGGGCGGTCCGAGCCGGCGACGTTGTTCAGCGCCTCCCAGCACATCCCGCCGGTGAGGGCGCCGTCGCCGACGACCGCGACCACCGAGCGCTCCCGGCCCAGCAGCGCGTCGGCCTTCGCCAGGCCGTCGGCCCAGGAGATAGCGGTGGAGGCGTGGGAGTTATCGACGTGGTCGTGCTCGCTCTCGGTCCGGCTCGGGTAGCCGGAGAGGCCACCGCCCAGGCGCAGGCCGTCGAACGCCCCGGACCGCCCGGTGACGATCTTGTGGACGTAGCTCTGGTGGCCGGTGTCGAACACCAGCGCGTCGCGGGGGGAGTCGAAGACGCGGTGCAGCGCGAGCGTCAGCTCGACGACACCGAGGTTCGGCCCGAGGTGGCCGCCGGTGCGGCACACCTTGTCCACGAGGAAGCCGCGGATCTCGGCCGCCAGGGAGTCGACCTGGTCGGCGGCCAGCGCCCTCAGGTCGGCCGGCGTGCGGACGCGCTGCAGCAGGCTCACTGCCCTCGCCTCATCTCTCACGGGTCCCGAGCGGCCCGGCGGGCGGGCCCCGGTCAGTCTACGGAGATCGGGGCCCGACGCAGGCCCCGCGCGACGAGCGGGTGACGCGCCCGGCCCCGTCAGGGGGTGCGCGGTCGGCGCGCCACGTAGACCACGGCGGGCGGTGCGTTGAGCCACACCGTGCGGCTCACCACGACCTCCTCGAAGGTCTCCTCGAGGTTGCGCTGCACCTGCTTGGCCGTCGGGAAGAAGCGGATCCAGGCGTGGGCGAGCTGGGTCACGGCGCCGCCGGGAGCGGCCAGCCGGGCCAGGAGCGGGAAGATCGAGCGGTCCTTCGGGGCGGTCGCGAGCCACGGCAGGCCGGAGACCGAGAGGTCCGCGCGGACCCCCTCGGCGAGCAGCTTCTCGACGGCGGCGTGGGCGTCGTCGCAGATCACCTCGACGTCGGGGTGGCGCTCGCGCAGGACGTCGGCCATCGCCTCGTCGAACTCGATCGCGATGTGCCGGCCCCGGCCCGCCAACCGCTTCTGGATCTCGTCGGTCACCGAGCCGGTGCCCGCCCCGAGGTCGACGACGACGGGGTCGCCGGTCGCCGGCAGCGGGGCGATCGCCTGCCGGCACAGCGGCGGGAAGCTGGGGAACAGCGCCGCGACGTGCAGCGGGTCGCGGAGGAAGGCGCTGCTGAAGTGACGGATCTCGGTCACCGGGGCTCCTGGTCTGGTGCGGCTGGTGGATCGGTCGGCGTGAGGACGGTCCCGGCCGCTGCGACCGCGGCGAGCAGGGCGCGGGCGACCTCGCCGACCATCGCGTCGTCGGGCGAGAACGCGGGGTGGTGCAGGCCGGGGGCGCTGCCGAGCACGGCGTCGGGGTCGGCCGTGCCCACGAACAGCATCATGGACGGGACCGGCGGCCCATCGTCCCCGGCCGCATAGTGGGAGAAGTCATCCGCGCCGCACGAGCGGAACGTGGTGTCGAGCACCAGCCCCGTCGGGGCCTGCTCGCCGCGGCGCCGCCCGCCGAGGGACGCCGCCACGGCGGCCGCCAGCCGGGCGTCGTTGTCGACGGCGGGCTCGTTGGGCACCACGTGCAGCTCGCCGGTGCACCCGTGGGCGGCGGCGGTGTGCTCGACGACGTCGCGGACCGCGGCGAGGATCTCGTCGCGGTCGGCGTCGAGGGCACGGACCGTGCCCCGGGCGGTGGCCTGCGCGGGCACGACGTTCGGGGCGCTGCCCGCCGTGAGCTGGCCGATGGTGACCACGCCGGCCTCGAGCGGGTTCACCCGCCGCGACACCACCTGCTGGATCGACACGACGACCTGCGCGAGCGCGAGCACCGGGTCGCGGGTGCGGTGCGGGTAGCCGCCGTGCCCGGCGCGGCCGTGCACGGTGATGTCGATCTCGTCAGCCGAGGCGTTGACCGGGCCCGGCCGGGCGGACACCACACCGCGCGGCAGCTCGGGCTGCACGTGGACGCCGAGCACGGCGGCCGGGGTGTGCGCGCGGAAGGCGGCGGAGGCGGCGACGTCGGCCGCGCCGCTCGGCGCCTTCTCCTCCCGCGGCTGGAAGACCGCGAGCAGCGGGGCGGGCAGCAGCTCGGGACCGGCGGCGGCCACCGCGCGGGCGAGCGCCACGAGGGCGGCCACGTGGACGTCGTGGCCGCAGACGTGCGCGGCGGGGTGGGCCGGGTCGGTGGCTGCCGCGAACGGCAGGCCGGTCTGCTCGACCACCGGCAGCGCGTCGAGCTCGGCCCGCACCGCGACGGCGGGACCCGGTCCCCCGAGGCGCAGCATCCCGCCGGTGCCGGCCACCGGCTCCAGGGTCGTGCCCAGCGCCGCCGCGACGGCGTCGCGGGAGTCGGCCTCGTCCCCGGAGAGCCGGGGCTCGCGGTGCAGCACGTGCCGCAGCTCGATCGCCTCGGGCAGCGCCGCCTCCAGGGCCGCGACCAGGGCGGGCGGCACCGGGGCCGGCGCGGCGGCGGCCGCCGCACCCCCTATCGGCGTACTCAGCTGCTCCGTCGGTGCCGCGCCGTCGGTCACGACGGACACGAGGGTCGAGCTCCGCTGCGCTCCGTCTCCCGGACCGGTCACGTGGGCAGCCGCCCGTAGACCCGGTGGGCGTTCTCGCGAGCGATCAGCGTGGCCACCCGTTCGGCGTCGGCAGGGGACATCTCGTCGGTCGCGCAGGCCTGCTCGAGCAGCCCGCCGAGGGCCGCCCGGAACCGCAGCGCGCCCAGCAGGTGCAGCTCGGGCAGGCCGTAGGCGTCCGAGGCGTAGAGCACCTTGGCGAAGGGGGCGAGCTCGAGCATCTCGGCGATCACCGAGCGGGAGCGCGCGCCCACGTACGGCACGGCGAGGCTGACGTCGACGTGGACCGTCGAGAACACCTGCGCGAGCCACGCCGCCTGGCGGTGGTACGGGTAGGTGTGCAGGAGCATCAGCGGCACGCCGAGGGGCTCGACGAGCCGGGCGAAGCCGGTGAGCAGCGCCGGGTCGGCGCGGTGGAGGTCCTCGTCGGGATCGCCGAACCCGGTGTGCAGCTGCAGCGGCAGTCCGGTGTCCAGGCCGGCCCAGATCCCGTGGCGCAGCAGCACCGGGTCGCGCAGCGGGGTGCGCTCGCGCGCCCGCCTCGGCAGCCACGCGCCGGCGGCGGCCACGACCTCCGCGGGCTCGGGGCGCCGCGGGTCGACGTCGAGGCCCGCCCGGTAGGCCAGCACCGTCTTGCAGGCCACCGGGAGCGGCCGCCGTCCGGGCGCGGTCCGCCGGGCGATCTCGCCCGCCACGGCCTCGCCGTACCCCGCGGCGTCCACCCCGGCGTCGGCGACGTCCTCGGCGACCGCCTCGAGCCGCACCACCTCACCGACCGGCGCCCCGGCCGCCGCCGCCAGCTCGTCGAGCCCCAGCAGGCCCTCCGCGGCGAACCCGTGGTCCACCAGCAGCGACTCGGTGCCCGCGGCCCGCAGGAGCGCGCGCGACGCCGGGCCGGTGCCGATCTCGGCGCGGCGGGTCACGTACTCGTCGGGGCCGGCGTGCGGCGGCAGGCCCAGCACCGGCGCGCACCAGCGCCGCACGGAGAAGCCGAGCGCGGAGTCGAACGCCGAGGTCCCGGACGCCGCGCCCGGCCCCTCGGTGAGCAGCGCCTCGAACGCGGGCCGGTCCAGGTCGGCGGCCGCCACCGAGTGGCAGTGGTGGTCGACCAGCCCGACGCCGTCGAGGAAGCTGACCGGCCCGGCGGGCACGAGGCCCAGCGCGACCAGCCCTTCGGGCGGGGTCGGACAGCTCACCCCGGGTCCCGCGGGTCGAGCTCCCTCACCAGCGTCGCGACGCACTCCACGTGGTGGGTCATGGGGAAGGCGTCGAACACCCGCAGGTCCTCGAGCCGGTACCCGGTCTCCGCCAGCGCCGCGACGTCGCGGGCCAGCGCGGCCGGGTCGCAGGCCACGTGCACGATGCGACGCGCCCCGACGGCCCCGAGGCGCGCGGCCAGCGGCCGCCCCAGGCCCTTGCGGGGCGGGTCGGCGACGATCACGTCGGGAGCGCCGTCGGAACGCACGAGCCCCTCGAGGACCTTCTCGACGCGCCCGCGGACGACGCGGCACGACGGCAGGTCGGCCAGGTTCGCCGCCGCGGCGCCGGTCGCGTCGGGGTCCGACTCGACGTCCACGACGAGGCCCGTGGGCCCCACCCGCTCGGCGAGCGCCGCGGCGATGAGGCCGGCGCCGCCGTAGAGGTCCCAGACCGTCTCCCCCGGGGCGAGGTCGCCGACACCGTCCAGGGTGGCGGCCACCACCGCGTCCGCCGCCCCGGGGTGGACCTGCCAGAACGCGGGGGCCGGGAGCTCCCAGTCGCGCCCGGCGGCGTGCTCGTGGGCCGTCCCGGACCCGACCTCGGGGTGCCGCTCGCCCTCGAGGAGCTCGGCGGCGTGGGTCTCGCCCGCCGCGTCGTGCACGATCTCGATCTCGGCGGTCGGCGTCCACTCCCGCGCCAGGACCGGCTCGAGCGCCCCCGGGGCCGCGATCGGGCACATGCCGACCGGGAGCACCTCGTGGCTGCGGTGCGCCCGGAGCCCGGGCCGGCCGTCGTCGGTGACGGCCATCCGCAGCCGCGTGCGCCAGCCCAGCGGTCCGCCGGGCAGCGCCTCGCAGACGATCTCGCGCCGGATCCCGGCGATGTGCGCGAGCTGCTCGGCCACCACGGCCGCCTTGAGCGCGCGCTGGGTGTCGTGGTCGGCGTGCTGGAAGTCGCACCCGCCGCAGCCACCCGGGCCGGCCCACGGGCACGCGGGCTCGACGCGGCCCGGCGCCTCCCGCAGCACCGTCACCGCGTCGGCGCGGCAGAAGGAGCCGCCGCCGTCCTCGGTGACGACCGCGTGGACCCGCTCGCCGGGCAGGGCGTGGCGCACGAACACGACCCGGCCCTCGTGGCGGGCCACGCAGTGGCCGCCGTGGGCGACCGCGCCGACCTCGACGTCGAGCATGCGGTCGACCCAGGAGTCGGGCTCCGCCGGCGTCACGGGCGCCGTCGTCACAGGCTCCGCCGTCGTCATGGGCTTTGGGGCGTCAGCGGACATCGGCACCGGGACGCGCCCCGTCCGGACCCGCCGGGTCCTTGGGCGAGGTCGTGGTCCCCGACTCCGGGCCGAGCGGCGGCATCGTCCCGGTGGTGGTCGACGACCGGCGCGGCTGCGCCCCGCCCGCGCCGGGCAGCGGGGCCTCGTACCCGCGCCGCGCCGACCCGGGGGCTCCCGGGGGCCGGCGGGCAGCCACCCGTGCCGACGACTCGAGCTGCCACGGCACGCTGACGACCATCACACCCTTCTGGAACAGGAGCCTGCCCTTGAGCCGCAGGGCGCTCTGGTTGTGCAGGACCTGCTCCCACCAGCGCCCGAGCACGTACTCCGGGATGAACACCGTCACGACGTCGCGCGGGTTGTCGGTCCGGATGCGCTTGACGTAGGACAGGATCGGCCGCGTGATCTCGCGGTACGGGGATTCCAGCACCTTGAGCGGGACCGGCAGCTGGCGGGCCTCCCAGTCGGAGACGACCTTGCGGGTGTCCGCGTCGTCGACGTTGACCGTGACCGCCTCGAGGACGTCCGGCCGGGTCGCCCGGGCGTAGGCGACCGCCCGCAGCGTGGGCTTGTGCACCGTCGAGACCAGCACGATCGCGTGGTTGCGGCTGGGCAGCACGCCCTCGAGGACGCCCTCCGGGGCGGCGATCTCCTCGGCGACCCGGTCGTAGTGCTTGCGGATCGAGAGCATGAGCGCGAACGCCAGAGCGCCGGCGACGATCGCGATCCAGGCGCCGACCGTGAACTTCGTGACGAGGACCACGACGAGCACGACCCCGGTCATGATCGCGCCGAACATCGAGACGACGCGGACACGGTGCAGGCGGCGTCGCTCGCCCTCGCCGGTCTCGGTGCGCAGCAGCCGGTTCCAGTGCCGGACCATGCCGGTCTGGCTCAGCGTGAACGAGACGAACACCCCGACGGTGTAGAGCGGGATGAGGCCGGTCACCTCGGCGCCGAACCCGATGACGAGGACGACGGCGAAGAACGCCAGGAACAGGATGCCGTTCGAGAACGCCAGCCGGTCGCCGCGGGTGTGCAGCTGGCGGGGCAGGTAGCGGTCCTGGGCGAGGATCGAGCCCAGGACCGGGAACCCGTTGAACGCGGTGTTGGCGGCCAGCATGAGGATCAGGGCCGTGAAGATCGTCACAGCCCAGAACCCGGGCGCGAAGCCCTGGAAGATCGTCTGGGCGAGCTGGGCGATCAGCGTCTCCTGCGTGTAGCCCGGCGGCGCGTTGACGAGCTGGGTGTCCGGATCCTCGGCGAGGTGCACCCCGGTGGCCCGGGCCAGGGCGAGCATGCCGGCGAAGAGCCCCACCGCGATGAGGCCGAGCATCGCGAGGGTGGTGGCGGCGTTGCGCGACTTCGGCTTCCGGAACGCCGGCACGCCGTTGGAGATCGCCTCGACACCGGTCAGCGCGGCACAGCCCTGGGTGAACGAGCGCAGGACCAGGAACATCAGCGCGAACTGGGAGAGCTGGTGGTCCTCGCCGACGATCCCGATCGAGGCGCTCGGCGCGATCAGCGGCTCGCCGGAGAGGGTCAGCCGGACGACCCCGACGACGATCATCACGACGAGGCTGCCGATGAAGCAGTAGACCGGGATCGCGAAGGCCGCCCCGGACTCCCGCACGCCGCGCAGGTTGATCGCGGTGAGGATCGCGATCGCCAGGACGCAGAACAGCACCTTGTGGGTGCCCACGAACGGGATCAGCGCGCCGAGGTTGTCCGCCGCCGAGGACATCGAGACGGCCACCGTCAGCGTGTAGTCGACGAGCAGCGCGGAGGCCACGGTCAGGCCGGCGTGGCGGCCGAGGTTCACCGTCGCGATCTCGTAGTCGCCGCCGCCCGAGGGGTA
Source organism: Actinomycetospora sp. (assembly GCA_025925615.1). Taxonomy (GTDB): domain Bacteria; phylum Actinomycetota; class Actinomycetes; order Mycobacteriales; family Pseudonocardiaceae; genus Actinomycetospora. The sequence goes on from JAICLN010000068.1 coordinate 9,138, forward strand.
GGCGTGCACGTTCTGCCGGTAGCTGATCACCACGGTGGCGAGCACGAGGACGACGGCCACACCGATCCACGGTGAGAACACGTAGGCCCCGAGCCCGGCCAGCGAGAGGGTGACCAGCACCTCCTGGGGCGCGTAGGCCACGGAGGACAGGGCGTCGGAGGCGAACACCGGCAGCGCGATCCGTTTGCGCAGCAACGTGTCCGAGAGCTCGTCGCTGCGGAACGGGAGTCCGAGCACGAGGCGTTTCGCGGCGGTCGCGAGCCTGGGCACGGCGCAGAGCGTAGGCCGACGGAGTGGCCCACGGGCAGGGCGACCGGACGGGGGCGGACCTCGACCCCCTCCCCCGTTGCCGCACGGATCGTCGTGGGCACCCGATAGCGTGCGCCCGGCGCGGGACGAGGACCCCACGCGTGGCGAGTCGAGGTCGGGGCGACCGGGAACCCGTGCGGGTCTCCGGCGCGACGGGAGGACGCGTGCACATCGTCGTCATGGGCTGCGGCCGCGTGGGGTCCGCGCTGGCCCTGTCGCTGGAGCGGCTCGGCCACGAGGTGGCGGTGGTCGACCGCGACCCGCAGGCGTTCCGGCGCCTGGGCAACGACTTCCACGGTCAGGAGGTCGTCGGCGTCGGCTTCGACCGCCAGGTCCTCACCGGCGCGGGCATCCACCGCGCGCAGGCGTTCGCGGCGGTCTCGTCGGGCGACAACTCCAACATCATCTCCGCGCGTGTCGCGCGGGAGACGTTCGGCGTCGAGACGGTCGTGGCCCGGATCTACGACGCCAAGCGCGCCGCGGTCTACGAGCGCCTCGGGATCCCGACGGTGGCCACGGTCCCGTGGACCACGGACCGCTTCCTGCGGATGCTGCTGCCCGACGGCGTCGCCACCGCCTGGCGTGACCCCTCGGGCACCGTCGCGATCATGGCGCTGCCGTTCCACGAGGACTGGTCCGGGCACCCGGTCAGTGCGCTCGAGGAGGCGACCGGCAGCCGCGTCGCCTTCATCGTGCGCTTCGGCACCGGGGTGCTCACGAAGCCCGACACGGTGATCCAGGCCGACGACGTGGTGTACGCCGCGGCCGTCAGCGGGACCGTCGCCTCGGTCACCCAGGCGGCGCAGACCGCGCCCGTGGAACGGGGGTAGTGATGATGCGGGAGACCGAGTCCGAGGTGACAGGGTGCGCGTGACGATCGCCGGGGCGGGCGCCGTGGGCCGCTCCATCGCCGCCGAGCTCATCGAGAACGGCCACGAGGTGATGCTCATCGAGCGCGACCTCGCCGAGGTCGAGCCCGAGTCGGTGCCCCAGGCCGAGTGGGTGCACGCCGACGCCTGCGAGGTCGCCTCCCTCGAGGACGCCCAGGTGCAGGACTGCGACGTCGTCATCGCCGCGACCGGGGACGACAAGGTCAACCTCGTCGTCTCACTGCTGGCGAAGACCGAGTTCGCGGTCCGCCGCGTCGTCGCCCGGGTGAACGACCCCCGCAACGAGTGGTTGTTCACCGAGGCCTGGGGCGTCGACGTGGCCGTCTCGACCCCGCGCATGCTCGCCGCGATGGTCGAGGAGGCGGTGTCGGTCGGCGACCTGGTCCGCCTGCTCACGCTGCGCCAGGGGAAGGCGAACCTCGTGGAGGTGACGCTGCCCGCGGACACCCCCCTCGCCGGCCGGCCTGTCCGCGACGTCGCCATCCCCGCCGACGCCGCCCTCGTGGCGATCCTGCGCGGCGGCCGGGTGATCGTCCCGCAGTCCGACGACCCGCTCGAGGGCGGGGACGAGATGCTCTTCGTCGCCGGCGAGGGCGTCGAGCAGGAGATCCACACGGCGCTGACCACGCGGGACGAGGGCGACCAGGAGTTGATCTAGCCCGGTGTCAGCGGTGTCGCATCGCTGACGCTGGACGTCCGAAAATCCACACTCACGGACGGAGTGCGCGTGCTCGACGGCGCTCTGACGCTGCCCGGCGGCGGACTCGTCCGCGGCCGGGGGCTCCGCCGCGGCTTGCCGCCCGGCCCGACGCCCGCCTTCGGGCTCTACCTCGGCTCGCCCCGCGCCGCCCGGCGTCACGACCCGGCGCTGACCTGGCCGCACCGCTGGCTGGTCTGGCCCGACTTCCGCCTCCCACGCCACCCGACGGAGGCCGCGGACGCCGTCGTCGGGACCCACCACCGGATCACCGCGCTGGGCGAGGACGTCGAGGTGGCCTGCGGCGGCGGGGTGGGGCGCACCGGGACCGTCCTGGCCTGCCTGGCCGTGCTCGACGGGCTGGGGCCGGACGAGGCGGTGGCCTGGGTCCGGGCCCACCACCACCGGCGGGGGGTCGAGACGCGGGGGCAAAGCCGGTGGGTGCACCGGTTCGCCGCCGAGCACGGCTGAGCGGCGCTAGCCCCCCGTCGTCCGCGCGTGGTGGCGGGCGGCCTTCGCGCGGTTGCCGCAGGTCGCCATCGAGCACCAGCGTCGTCGCCGGGACGGTGAGGGGTCGAGGAAGAGCCACGAGCAGCGGCCGCACAGCCCGATGCGGCGCCGGTCCTCCCCGGCGAGCAGCGCGGCCGTGGCCAGGGCCAGGCGCCGCGCGGGCAGCGCGAGCCCGGCGTCGTCGACCGTCACCAGCCACGCCGGCCCCCGGGTCGGATCCGGGGCGGGACGCGCGGCGCGGTGGGCCCCGGCCACGTCCTCGGCCACCCGCGCCCGGTCGGCGTCGTCGCCCGCCCCGCCGGCCACGGCCGCTGCGAGCCAGCGGTGCAGCGCCTCGCGCTGGGCCCGCACCGCCTCGAGCGCCGCCTCCGCCGCCTCCGGGTCGGCCGCTGCCCGGGCGGTCAGCGCCTCCGCCTCGGCGCCGTCGACCACCCCGGCGGCCAGCGACCAGCCCACGACGTCGTCGTAGGCGCACCACCGCTCGACGCGCTCGGTCGTGGACCCACCCACGGTGTTGGTGAAGTCCAGCGCCGGGTGGCCGCCCACGAACGCTTCGGGACCCCAGGCCACGGGTTGACACCTCCTCCGCCCCCGTCTAACCCTAATATAGTCGAAAGGGGTTAGACATGGAACTGACCGAGACCTTCACCTTCCGCGGCGACCACGTGCGCTGGGGCGCCGAGGGCGAGGGCGAGCCGCTCGTGCTGCTCCACGGCACGCCGTTCTCCTCGGTGGTGTGGCGGCGCATCGCCCCGCACCTGGCGCGTCGGCGCCGCGTGTACGCGTTCGACCTCCTCGGCTACGGGCGCTCCGAGCAGCGCGAGGGGCAGGACGTGTCGCTCGGGGTCCAGAACGAGCTGTTCGCGGCCCTGCTCGAGGGCTGGGGCCTCGAGCGGCCCGACGTCGTCGCCCACGACTTCGGCGGCGCCACCGCGCTGCGCACCCACCTGCTCGACGGGCGGGACTACCGCACGCTGACCCTCATCGACCCGGTCGCACTGAACCCCTGGGGCTCCCAGCTCGTGCAGGCCGCCACCGGCCACGTCGACGCCTACGCCGCGCTGCCGCCCTACGTGCACGAGGCGGTGCTGCGCGCCTACATCGGTGGCGGCACCCACCGCACGCTCGACGACACCGAGATGCGCCGCTACCTCGACCCGTGGCTGGGCGATGTCGGGCAGGCCGCGTTCTACCGGCAGGTCGCCCAGATGGACGACCGGTACACGGCCGTGATCCAGGACCGCCTCGCCGAGGTGCGCTGCCCGGTGACGATCCTGTGGGGCGCCCAGGACGGCTGGATCCCGGTCGAGCGGGCGCACGAGCTCGCCGCCCGCATCCCGGGCTCAGACCTGCGGGTGGTCGACGGCGCCGGGCACCTGCTGCAGGAGGACAGCCCCGAGAC
>JAICLN010000060.1 GCA_025925615.1 Actinomycetospora sp.
CACGATGGAGCACGTCGTCGCGCGCCTCGACGCGCTGCCGGCCGGGACCCCGGCGATGGAACGGATCACGCACGCCGTCGCCGCCCACCTCGAGGTGGTCCTCGGGCGCTCGGACTTCTCCCAGGCCGCCATCCGCAACGCCGGGCAGCTGCCGGCCGACATCCGCGAGCGCCAGCTCGTCGGGCAGCGCGCCTACGCCGACGTGTGGCGTGCCCTGGTGGAGGACGCCGTGGCCGCCGGCGAGATGGCCCCCGACGTCGACACCCGAGCGGCCCGGATGCTCGTGCTGGGCGCGCTCAACTGGGCCCCGGAGTGGTGGGACCCGGCCCGCAACCCGCTGGAGGAGGTCGTCGCGATCACCCAGCACGTCGTGTGCAGCGGACTGGGCCCCGACCGATGACGCCGCTCCTCGTCCTGGATTGAACTCGGGCGCGATCCACCGACGCGGAGGTGCCCCATGCCCGAGGCCTACATCGTCGACGCCGTCCGGAGCCCGGTCGGCCGGTGCAACGGCGGCCTGGCGAAGGTCCACCCGGCCGATCTCGCGGCGCACCCGATCCGCCGCCTCGTCGAGCGGACCGGTGTCGCCCCGGAGGCGATCGACGACGTGATCCTCGGGTGCCTCGACACGATCGGCGCCCAGGCGGGCGACATCGCGCGCACCGCGGCCCTCGCCGCCGGACTGCCCGAGTCCGTGCCCGGGGTGACCGTCGACCGGCAGTGCGGGTCGTCCCAGCAGGCGGTGTCGTTCGCGGCGCAGGCGGTGATGGCGGGGACCGCCGACCTCGTCCTCGCCGGCGGAGTGCAGGTGATGAGCCAGTACCCGATCCTGTCGTCCTTCGCGGCCGGCGAGCCCTTCGGCGCCGTCGACCCGTGGACCGGCTGCGAGGGGTGGGAGGCGCGGTACGGCACGCAGGAGATCTCCCAGTTCCGGGCGGCCGAGATGATCGCGGACCGGTGGGGACTTTCGCGGGAGGACATGGAGGCCTTCGCCTACGAGAGCCACCAGCGCGCCCTGCGCGCGATCGACGAGGGCCGCTTCGACCGCGAGATCGCGCCGGTTGCCGGCCTCGCTGCCGACGAGGGCCCGCGCGCCGACACCACCCCCGAGAAGATGGCGGGACTGAAGACCCTGGCGCCGGGAGGGAAGATCACCGCCGGCGTCGCGAGCCAGATCTCCGATGGTGCGGCATGCCTCGCGATCGCCTCGGAGCAGGCGGTGGCCGACCACGGCCTCACCCCGCGGGCCCGGGTCCACCACGTCTCCGCCCGCGGCACCGACCCGGTCATCATGCTCACCGCCCCGATCCCGGCCACCGCGCGCGCCCTCGCGCGGACCGGGCTGACCATCGACGACATGGACACCGTCGAGATCAACGAGGCGTTCGCCAGCGTCGTGCAGGCCTGGCTGATCGAGACCGGCGCCGACCCCGCGCGCGTCAACCCCAACGGTGGCGCGATCGCGCTCGGACACCCCCTCGGCGCCACCGGCGCCCGGCTCATGACGACGATGCTCCACGAGCTCGAGAGGACCGGCGGCCGGTACGGGCTTCAGACGATGTGCGAGGGCGGTGGCCAGGCGAACATGACGATCATCGAGCGACTCTGAGCAGCCTCTCCGCTGTTCTGAGGCATTCGGATCTACGATTGCTCCGTCCGCCGTGATCGAATTGCGGCGAACGGGCTCTCGATCTTCTCGAACAGGCGTTCGATACTTGAGGCATGACCGCACCGCCCTCCGAGCGCACTGCTGGTGCCGCCGATGGGGTGGCATCGGTCCTCGAAGCCCGGGCGCCGGACGCGGAGCTGATGGCCGCCCTGTCGACCGACCCCGCCTCCGCGATCGGTGAGGTCGCCGAGGCCGGGATGCGCGCCGGGTTCGCGCTGGAGTGCCACGCCACCTGGCTGCGCTGTCGGTGGCTGCTCGAAGCCTGCCGAGCCCGCTCCGGCACCGTCGAACGGATCCTGGACGACCCGTACGCCCCGCAGATCGCCGCGGCCGCCCTGGCGAGCTCGTCGACGATGGCCGCGATGCGCCTCGAACTGGCGCACGGGGTGCTGGAACGCCTGCCGGCGCTGGGGCAGGAGATGGCCGCCGGGCGGCTCGAGGAGCGCAAGGCCTGGCACTTCGTCTCGGTGCTGCGCGACCTGGACGTGGCGACGGCCCGCGAGGTCGTCGACCGGCTGCTCGGACGCGCGGCGAGGACTCCGCACCAGAAGCTCCGGGACCTGATCGAGTCCACGGCCGCCGAGCTCGATCCGGCCTGGGACGCGGTCCGCAAGGCGGCCGCGGTCGCCCGGGCGCGGGTGCTGGCCCGGCTGCGCAGCTCCGGAGCCGCCGAGATCTCCGGGCTGGACCTCCCCTGGGAGGCGGCGAAGGAGGCCTACGACCACGTCGTGGCGATCGCCGACGCCGTCGCCAAGGAGCTGGCCCTGCGGGGCATCAGCCAGAGCGAGGGCACGGTGCAGTCGCACGTGTTCCTGCGGCTGCTCGGCCGTGGCCACCTCGGGATCGACGACCCCGACATCGTCGCCCGCCTCACCGACGAACTCGCGGCCCGCCCCCACCCGGACGACCCCGACTCAGAACCGGGCGAGCCCGACGACGGGCCCGATGACGGCCCCGGACCGGACGATGACGGGCCCGGACCGGACCTCGACGACCTCGGGCCGGACGGGCCGGACGGCAGCCCCGACGACAGCCCCGACGACAGCCCCGACGACAGCCCCGACGACGATGGTCCCGGACCGGACCTCGACGACGGCCCGGGCGATGGCGGCCCGGACGGCGACCTCGTTCTGGACCTGGACCTGGACCTCGGCCCGGCCGCCCAGCGAACGTCAGGCGCCGCGGCGGGCGCGGTGGCCGCGGGCGCGGGCCGTCGGTTGGCCTACCGTCGCCGGGTCGCGGTCCGGCTCGGCCTCGCGACCCTGCTCGGGCTCGACTCCCACCCCGGCCACATGTCCGGCTGGGGCACGGTCGCCGGCCCCACCGCCCGGCACCTCGCCGACCAACGGCATGCCGCGACCTGGCGCCTGCTGCTCTATAACACCGTCGGGGCGTTGGAGTACATCCTGCTCGTCCACCCACCCGGTGGCGTGGGGACGACGGATCCCGACGATCCGCACCGTCGCCAGATCGTGGAGCTCACTGCTCGGACCGAGGACCTCGAGGACCTCGAGGCCGCGTCGTGCCTACATCCCGATGTGGTCGAGGACGCCCGGGCCGCACTGCGGCATGCCCGCGGCCAACCCGACCGACATCCGGCGAACACGACCGCCGACGCCCTCCAGCGTCATCCCCGCACGGCCCTGGACACCTGGATCCGGGGCCGTGACCAGTGCTGCCGCTTCCCCGGCTGCGATCGGCCCGCCTACGCCGCCGACCTCGACCACACCCTGGCCGTGATCGACGGCGGGATCACCGTCGCCGACAATCTCGGACCGCTGTGCCGGCACCACCACCGGCTCAAGCACCACGCGGCGTCCGGCTGGGGACTCACCCAGGTCCGACCGGGCACCTTCGTGTGGGCCACGCCCACCGGCACCGTCCACGTCGTCGAACCCGAGCCGCACCTGCCGCCCGGGACACCGTGGAACCGCGATCCCAGCCGCCACCTCGCCCTGCTGGGCGCCTCGGATCCTTACCAGCCCGCGCCGTGGGCCCCGCGCCGCGACCGCCACGGCCGGATCTCCGAAGCCGCCCGGCAGACCGCCGCCGAGATCCGTCGGCATGAACGTGCACGGCGGGCCGCCCCGCCCGACCCCTACGACGACGACCCACCCTTCTAGGAGCGGCTCATCGTCCGGTGAAGGTCGGCGACCGGCGCTCGATCACCGCGGCGAGGCCCTCGAGCGAGTCGGCCGTGCCGGAGAGCTCCGCGACCGTGCGCGCCTCCTCCGGCAGCTGCGCCTCGACCCGTGACCCGAGCCCCGACCACAGCAGGCGCTTCGTGGCGGCGAGCGCCCGCGGGGCGCCCGCGACCAGCGCCTCGACGAGCTCGTCCGTGGCCGTACCGAGCTCGTCGTCGGGCACCACGCGGGTGAGCAGCCCGACGTCGAAAGCCTCGGCCGCGGTGAGCACCGGGTTGGTCAGCGAGATCTCCAGGGCCTTCCGGAGCCCGACGAGGGCCGGGAGCGTCACGGTGGTGCCGGCGTCGGGCGCCATGCCCACCCGGGTGGCCCCGCCGAGGAACTTCGCCGACTCCGCCGCCACGACGAGGTCCGAGGCGCACACCAGGCCGAAGCCTCCGCCGCCGGCCGCGAAGCCCTGCACGGCCGTGACCACCGGCGCGGGCAGGTTGAGCAGACCCTGGACCACGATCTGCAGCCACGACGTGGCCTCACGCAGGTAGTCCGGCAGCCCGTCGCCCTTGCTCGCGAAGGTCTTCACGTCGCCGCCCGCGCAGAAGTGCCTGCCCTCCCCGCTCAGGACGAGGACCCGCAGACCGGGCCGGGAGTGGCACGCCATGACGGCGTCGTAGAAGGCGCGGAGCAGGGGGACGTCGAGGCCGTTGGACGCCTCGGGCCGGTTCAGCCGCAGCCGGGCGACGCCCCGGTCGTCGACGTCGCACAGGACCGGTCCCGATCCCACGATCTGCTCGCTCACCGCGTCGTCCTCCTCGTCACGCCGGCAGCCGGTAGGGCATGGACTTGATGGCCTGCATGAAGTTGCCGGCGAGGTAGACCGGTTCGTCGACCTCCAGGCCCGGCGCCCGGGTCAGGATCTCCGAGAAGATCGCCCGCAGCTGGGTCCGGGCGAGCTGGTTGCCCATGCAGAAGTGCGGGCCGCCTCCGCCGAACCCGACGTGCGGGTTCGGGGCGCGGGTGACGTCGAAGCGTCGCGGGTCGTCGAAGACCTCGGGGTCGCGGTTGCCCGAGGAGTAGAAGAGCACGACCCAGTCGCCCGCCCGGATGTGCTGCCCGTGCAGCTCGACGTCACGGGTGGCGGTGCGGCGGAAGGTCATCACGGGAGTGGCCCACCGGACGAACTCGTCGATCGCGACGTCGATGCGGCCGTCGAGGTCGGCGACGAGCAAGTCCCGCTGGTCCGGGCGCAGCGTCAACTGCCGCGCCGTGCTGGAGATGGTGTTGCGGGTGGTGTCGTTGCCCGCGACCGAGAGCAGGACGAAGAAGGCGGCGATCTCCTCGTCGGTCAGTCGTTCGCCGTCGACCTCCGCGCGGACGAGGTTGCTGAGCAGGTCGTCGGCGGGGTGGTCCCTGCGGGCCTCGGCGTGCTCGAGGGCGATCGAGATCAGCGTCATCAGCGACTCGGCGAGCAGCTCGGCGGGCTCGCGCCCCTGCCGGACGTCCTCGTCACCCCAGCTCACCATGCCGTCGGCGGCCGCGGTGGCGCGGTCGCGGGCGTCCTGGTCCTCGACGCCCGTCATCTCGAAGATCGTCCACTGCGGGAGGCGGCGGGAGACCTGGTCGACGAAGTCGCCTTGGCTCGTGGTGAGCAGCTCGTCGACGAGCCGGCGGGCCTGCGCCCGGATCTGGTCCTCGATCGTCCGCACCCGCTTCGGGGTGAACGCCGCCGAGACGAGCTTGCGCAACTGCGTGTGCCGGGGCGCGTCGAGTGCGAGGAACGAGCTCGCGGCCTCGAGGATGTCGGGCGGGACGTCCTCCATCTGGATTCCCTCGCCCGAGCAGAAGGTCGCGGGGTCCTTGCTGACGGCCACGATGTCGGCGTGCCGAGTCACCGCCCAGAATCCCGCGCCGTCCTCGCGCGGCATCATCGAGCCCTCGGCCGGCGGGTGCCAGCTGATCGGCCGCTCGCGGCGCAGCACCGCGAAGTCGGCCTCCCGCTCGTCGGGCGACTTCGCCCAGAACGCGAGCGGGGCGAGCGAGACCTCGTCGTACGGGGGTCGGTCGGTGGTCGTGGTCAGCGACATCGCACTCTCCCTCGCTCCGCACCGTGGTCTAATCCAGATTAGAAGAATCAGGACCGCGACGGAAGGACGGACGCGTGGACCTCGCACTGGGCGGCGCGCGGGTGATCGTGACCGGCGGCGCGTCGAACATCGGACGGGGCATCGTGCACGGCTTCGCCCGCGAAGGCGCGCGGATCGTGCTCGCGGACCGGGACGCCGAGCAGGCCGACCGCGTGCGCGCCGAGGCCCTCGAGCGCGGCGCCGCGGAGGTGCGCGTCATCGTCCTCGACCTCACCGCCGAGGGGGCCGGGGCGGCGGTGGTGGGCGAGGCGATGCAGGCCTGGGGCGGGGTCGACGTGCTGGTCAACAACTGCGGGTGGAGCGTCCCGGGCTTCCTCACCGAGCAGACCGACCGCGCCCTGTGGCAGCGCACGATCGAGACCAACCTCTACACCGCGATCGACGCGACGCAGGTCGCCCTCGGCCCGATGGGCTCGGCGGGCGCCGGCGCGATCGTCTTCATCTCCAGCGACGCGGCCTTCGGCGCGATCCGGCAGGGGATCTACGGCACGACGAAGGCCGGGCTCATCGCCCTGGCCCGCACCACCGCGCGCGAGCAGGGGCGCCGCGGGATCCGCGCGAACGTCGTCTGCCCGGGCCTGGTCCTGCCCGAGGAGGGCGGGGTCGGCACCGAGAGCCTCTGGGCGGCCGGGCGCGACGCGATCTTCGATCCCTCCCAGATCGAGCACGTCACGCGCCAGACCCCGCTGCGCCGGCTGACCACGCCCGACGACGTCGCGGCCGCGGTCGTCTGGCTCGCGTCCCCCACCGCGGCCCGCCAGGTGACCGGCCAGGTCGTCGCCGTCGGAGGCGGGTCGTCCATGCCGTGACCGACTTGACCACGGTCCGAGCATTTTTTATTCTTCGTGAGAATCCACGTCGGGAGCTGTCGTGAACAAGTCCTCCATCGTCCCCGAGACCGACGAGCGCGCCGCCCTGCGCGACAGCGTCACCGCACTGGTGAGCCGGTACGGGCACGACTACTTCGTCGCGCGCGCCCACGCCCACGAGCAGCCCACCGCGCTGTGGAAGGAGCTCGGCGCCGCCGGGTTCCTCGGCGTGCACCTGCCCGAGGAGTACGGCGGTGGAGGCGGGACGCTCGGCGACCTCCTGGTGGTCGTCGAGGCGGCGTCCGCGGCCGGCTGCCCCCTGCTCATGACGGTCATCTCCCCGGCGATCTGCGGGACGATCCTGGCCCGGCACGCCTCGCACGAGATGAAGCAGCGCTGGCTGACCGGCATCGCCGACGGCTCCCTGAAGATGGCGTTCGCGATCACCGAGCCCGACGCCGGGTCCAACAGCCACGAGATCACCACGACCGCCCGTCCTGACGGTAATTCAGGGGAGCACGCCGATAGGGGCTGGCGGCTCGCGGGCACGAAGTACTGGACCTCGGGCGTCGACGAGGCGGACGCGATCCTGGTGGTCGCCCGCAGCGGGAGCGCCGACTCCGCGGACGGCACGCGCAAGCCGCTGTCGCTGTTCGTGGTGCCCACCGACTCCCCCGGCCTGACCTGGCAGCCCATCCCGGCGGCCCTGGTCCAGCCCGAGCACCAGTTCACGGTCTACTTCGACGACGTCGCGCTCGGCCCCGAGGCACTGATCGGCGACGACGGCAACGGCTTGCGCCAGGTCTTCTCCGGGCTCAACCCCGAGCGCATCACCGCCGCGGCCATCAGCAACGGCATCTCGCTCTACGCCCTCGAGAAGGCGACGGCCTACGCGAACGAGCGCGCCGTGTGGAAGGGCGTCAAGATCGGCGCGCACCAGGGCGTCGCCCACCCGCTGGCCGAGTGCTACATCGCCGTGACGCAGGCCCGGCTCATGGCCGCGCGCGCCGCCGAGCTCTTCGACGACGGCGCCGACGCCGCCGAGGCCTCGAACATCGCGAAGTTCGCCGCCGCCGACGCGTCCCTGCGGACTCTCGACCAGGCCATGCAGACCCACGGCGGGAACGGCCTGTCGCTCGAGTACGGGCTCGCCGATCTGTGGTTCCTGGCCCGGATGCTCAAGACCGCACCGGTGAGCCGCGAGATGGTGCTCAACTTCGTCGCCCAGCGCAGCCTGGGGCTCCCGGCGTCGTACTGACGGCCCTCGGGCGGCGTCCTACGCTCCTCGCGTGGCTCCGTCGTCCGTCTCGCCGACCGAGGACGACCGCCCTGCCGTCCGCGACTCGAAGTCCGCACGGACCCGTCGTCGCATCGTCGATGCCGCCGCCGAGGCGCTCGTGCACCGCGGCTACGCGGGCACCCGGCTCTCCGACGTCGCCGACATCGCCGAGGTGCAGGCACCCGCGATCTACTACTACTTCTCCTCCCGCGACGACCTCATCGAGGAGGCCGTCGCCGTCGGCCTCGCCCGGGCGCGCGCCCTCGTCGAGGAGGCGCTCGCGCAGGCACCGGAGGGCCTGTCCGCGCTCGACCGGCTCGGCGTCGCGGTCGCGGCCCACCTGAGCACCCTGCTGACCCACTCCGACCACGCCGCGGCCGCCATCCGCACCGTCCCCCAGCTCCCCGAGACCATGCGGGCCCGGCACCGCCAGGCGGAGCGGGACTACATCCAGATCTGGCGGGGCCTGATCGCCGACGCCCGCGCGGCCGGCGAGATCGACACGGGGCTCGACGCCGGGGTCTCGCTCATGGTCGTCCTCGGCGCCCTCAACTGGAGCGCGGAGTGGTGGGACCCGTCGCGCGGCTCCCTCGAGGGCGTCATCGCGACCGCGCAGCGCCTCGTCGTCCGGGGCCTCCGGGCCGACGGCGGCGGGCCCCCGCGCACCTGAGGGCGGTCACGACGACGCCGGCGCCCCGCAGTCCGAGCATCCCCGGCTGCCCCGGAGCCCACAGCCGCACTCCGGGCAGGCCGACGGCAGATACAGACCACGACGGCAGGTGCCGCAGACCCGTCCGCTGACGGTCAGCCCGCAGGCCGCGCAGCTGACGGCCGACGACACCGGCGAGCGCACCCGGGACAACAGCTCACGAGCCGGGGTCGAGCCAGCCGGCCGGTCGGACCGCCGGTCCCGGCCGTGTTCGCCACGGACAACAGTGCTCGCGGTCGTCGCGATCGTGAACATGGGACCCTCCTGGCGGGCTCGTCGTCGTCTGGCGACAACGGTGCCCGGGGCCCGCGCCTCGAGGGATGGGGCGCACCCTCGAGGTCAGGGGGGTTTACCCCCCAGCCCTGACGGCCCGCGCTCACATCGACGCGGGCTTCTCCCCCTGCTGCAGCGCGAACAGGCTGGTGTACCCGCCCGACCAGTCCGGCGGCACGAGGCACGGGCGCGGATCGTGGTGGGCCCACTTGGCGGCCGTGCCCCGCACGATCTCCTCGGCGTGGCTCGAGCCGAGGGGGTTGAACGTGTAGGTGTGCGCGTCCGCCGACGAGTACACGTTGAGCAGCAGCGGGCGGCCGATGGGTGAGTCGTTGGCCGCCGAGTGGTGCGCGGTCCGGCAGTTGTGGATCGTCACCGAGCCCGCCGGACCCTCGAGGTACCGGGTGCGCCCGACGTCGAGCGTGGCCGCGTCGCGCGGGGAGAGCGCGCCGCGCCACGCACCGTCGTCGCCGTAGAGGTCGTAGAGCCGCCCGTCGTGGCTGCCCGGCAGCACGCCGAGCGGGCCCTGCTCCATCCCGCAGTCGTACAGGTAGGTCCCGAACGTGAGGGGGCTGTAGTTGGTGTGCGGCCAGTACTGGATGTCCTGGTGCCATTTGACCTCGGCGCCGCCGCGGGCCCACTTGAAGTTGAGCTTGGAGTGGTGGAACTTGACGTCGGGCCCGACGAGGTCGGCGGCGATGTCGGCGAGCAGCGAGTCCCGGGCGTAGGCCCAGTAGTCCGGGTGCTGGTCCACCGGGCTCGTGACCCGGCGCAGCCGTGGCGCGTCGGCGGTGTGGTTCGGCTCGAGGTCGAACACGGCGTCCGAGGCGGTCAGCGCACGGCTGCGCTCGACCATCTCGTCGGTGGCGGCCCGGAGACGGTCCAGCCACTCGTCCGGGATGATCTTCTCGAGCAGGAGGTAGCCGTCCTCCCAGTAGGACTCGCGCTGTGCCTCGGTGATGACCTTGGTCGGCGTCTGCCGGATCTCGTCGATGAGCACGGTCGACCTCCCCACATGCCAAGGACCAGCAACCTACGGAGCGCGCGGCGCTGATCACAACCGGTCAGCGAGCTCCGCGGCGATCCGGTCACGCCAGCTCGTCGGCGATCCGCGCCCGCAGCTCCACCTTGCGGATCTTCGTACCGGACATCGGCCACTCCTGCACGAAGCGGACGTAGCGCGGGACCCGGAACGCGGCGATACGGCCCACGCAGTGCCCGATGATCTCCTCGGCGGTGGCGTGCGCGCCGGGGGCGAGCTGGACGAAGGCCGCGGGCACCTCGACGTAGTGCTCGTCGGGCGCGGCCACCACGGCGACGACCCCGACGGCGGGGTGGGTCAGCAGGTGGTCCTCGATCTCGGCGGCGGCGACGTTCTCGCCGCCGACCTTGAGCATGTCCTTGAGCCGCGACCGGAAGGTGACCCGGCCGGCCGCGTCGACGGTGGCGACGTCCCCGGTGTGCACCCACCCCTGAGCGTCGACGGTGACCGCGGTCGCCTCCGGGTCACGGAAGTAGCCGTCGAAGGCGTTGGGGCCGCGGAAGAGCAGCTCGCCGGGCTCGTCGGGGCCGAGGTCGTGGCCGTCCTCGGGGTCGACGATCCGCACCGCCATCCCCGGCATCGGGTGGCCGCCGGTGGTGAGGCGGGCCTCGAGCGGGTCGTCGAGCCGGCCGAGGGACAGGAACGCCGAGGACTCGGTCATCGCCACGCAGGACACGTGCACGGCCTGCGGCACGCGCGCGGCCATCGCCCGCAGCCGTTCGGGCACCCCGACGGCCATCACCAGCCGGAGCCGCGCGAGGTCGCGGTCGGGCCAGTCGGGACGGTCGAGCACCGGCAGCCAGATCGTCTCGAACGCCGCCAGCGCGACCGTGATGCGCTCGCGTTCGAGCAGCTCGGGGGTGGTGGTGGGGTCGAAGTACCCGGGGTGCACGAAGGTCGCCCGCGCGGTGAGGGCGGCGACGGCGAAGGTGATGCCGCCGCCGTGGAAGAGCGGGATGGCCGTCCAGATGCGGTCGGTGGGACCCAGCTCCATGCGCTCGGCGATCCCGGCGGCGAGGCGGACCAGCGCCTCGTGGGAGAGCAACGCGCCCTTCGGCGCGGCGGTGGTGCCGGAGGTGTAGACGAGCACGGCAGGGTCGCGCACGCGGGTGGCGGCGAGCGCATCGGCGACGGCGTCGGGGTCGAGTCCTCGGGAACCGGCCGGCCCGGCGGCGGCGGTGAGCTCGGCGAGCGTGGTGACGGCGCGCAGCTCGGGGGTGTCGCCGCCGTCGACCGCGCGCCGGGCGAGGTCGCCCAGGTCGGGCGCTCCGGGCCCGCTCGGGGGTGCGGTCACGACGAGCGCCGCCCCGGAGTGGGCGATGACGTGGCGCACCTCGTCGGGGCGGTAGCGCGCGTTGACCGGGACGGCGACGGCGCCCACCCGGGTGGTCGCGAGCAGCAGCGCGACGAGGTCGGCCGAGGCGGGCAGCAGCAGCGCCACGCGGTCGCCCGGGGAGATGCCCGCCGCGAGGAGGGCTCCGGCGTGCTCGCGGGTACGGAGGGCGAGGGCCCCGACGGACAGGCGCTCGCCGTCGGCGAAAACGAGCGCCTCGGCGTCGGGGTCGGCCGCGGCGGACTCCTCGACCAGCTCGGGCAGGGTGGTGACCCGCCGCCGGGCGCCGGTGCTCACGGCGTGCTCGCAGCACGGGCCCCGTCGTGGACGACCGGCAACGACTCCTGGGCGCGGGAAGCGAGCACGGGCAGGCGGGGCGGGTCGCCGTCGACGCGCAGGCCCGGCAACCGGCGCAGCAGCGTCCCGACGGCGATGCGGGTCTCGATGCGGGCGAGCTGGGCGCCGATGCAGGCGTGGATGCCGCGGCCGAAGGCGACGTGGTTCGGCCGGGAGCGGGTCAGGACGACGTCGTCGGGATCCTCGAAGCGCTCCGGGTCGCGGTTGGCGCCGGGGAGCAGCAGGTAGACCCGCTCGCCGGCGCGGATGGTCCGCCCGCGCAGCTCGTGGTCCTCGACGACCCAGCGGACCAGCACCTTGATCGGGCCCTCGAGCCGCAGGGCCTCCTCGACGGCGGGCGGCACCAGCGCCGGGTCGTCGCGGACCCGGTCGCGGAGCGCAGGATCGGCGGTGAGCAGGCGGATCGCGTTCGCGACGGCGTTGGTGGTGGTCTCGTGGCCGGCGAAGAGCAGCAGCGCGCACATCCCGACGAGCTCGTCGTCGGAGAGCTCGGTCTGCCCGCCGGTGGGGTCGCCGGCCATCATCGCCGAGAGCATGTCGCCGCCCGGGTCGTGACGGCGCCGGGCGATCAGGTCGCGGAAGTAGCCCGCCATCTCCTCGAGCCCGCGCAGCGCCCGCTCGTGGCGCTCGGCACGGGCGTCGCCGCCGGCCCCGAACGCGACCAGCGCGAGCTCGTCGGACCATTCCCGGAACCGGTCGCGGTCGGCGGGCGGGGCGCCGAGCATCTCGGCGATGACGATCGCGGGCAGTGGGTACGCGACGCCCGCGATCAGGTCGCCACGGGGGCCGCCGTCTCCGAAGTCGTCGACGAGCCCGTCGACCAGGGTCTGGATGCGCTCCTCCATCGCCGCGATTCGCTGCTGCTTGAAGGCGGCCCCGGAGTGGCGGCGCAGCCGGGTGTGCGCGGGCGGGTCGGTGACCACCATCCATTCGCTGATGAGGGCGAGCATCCGCTGCGAGGCATCCTGCGACGCTGCCCGTTCCGGCTGCTCGGCGCGCGCGGACATCAGCGGCCGGACGCGGTCGGACGAGAGCGCCGGGTTGCGGAAGGCCGCGACCACGTCGTCGTAGCGGGTGAGCAGCCAGGCCCGGTGGGTGGGGCTCCAGTGCACCGGGTCGTGCTCGCGCAGGACGGCCGCGGCGGAGTCGGGGTCGCGCAGCGCCTCGGGGGTGAGCAGGTCGTCGGGCAGCTCGGGCGTCACGGGGTCCCTCCTGCGGAGCTCGACGCGGCCGGGCGGGTCAGGCCGGGGCGCAGCACGTCGGTGACGAGCTCCAGGTGGCGCTCGACGAGCGGTGCGGGCAGGCCGCCGAGGTCGGCGAAGCAGAAGACGTCGGTCACGGGGAAGCCCTCCAGTCCCGCCAGCTGCTCGGCGAGCTCGGCCGCCGCGTCCGGTCCGGTCCGCACCCGCAGCCGGGGGAAGGCCGCCTCGCTCGGGCGGGCCGCCGCGTCGTCGTTGCCGCGGTAGGAGGCGCGGTTGCGGCCCGCCGCGCTGCGGATTTCGGCCTTCGCGGCGTCGGGGTCGTCGGCGAGCAGCAGGTTGACCAGGCCGCCGAGCCGGCCGGTGCCGGGCGGCCACCCGCCCTCGGCGAGCCCCTCGGCGTACGGGCCGAGCAGCGCGGGGTCGAGCCAGAGCAGGCCGGCCCCGCTCCGCCCGGCCAACCGGGCACCCCGGGGGCCGCGGGCACCGACCCAGAGCGGCAGGGGGTCCTGCACCGGGGCCGGGGTGACCACACCGTCGGCCCACAGCCGGGGCAGCTCGCGCAGCCGCGCCTCGAGGGTGGCGTAGCGACCCCGGTGGTCGGCGCCGAGCCGGGTGAACTCCTCTTCCCGCCACCCCGCGCCCAGGCCGAGCTCGAGGCGCCCGCCCGACACGAGGTCGACGACCGCCGCCTGCTCGGCGAGCGTCTCGGCGGCCACCAGCGGGGCGATCACCACCGCGGTGCCGATCCGGACGGACCGCGTCCGCGCCGCCAGCGCCGCGGCCGCCGTCAACGGCGCCGGCAGGTAGCCGTCGGCGAACCCGTGGTGCTCGGTGACCCACACCGCCTCGAGCCCGCGCTCCTCGGCGGCGGCCACGCGGTCGAGCGTGGCCCGGTAGACGTCGGCGCCGCGCTGCCCCGGCGGCACCCGCAGGTCGACGTAGAGGCCGAGGCGGGTCATGACGACGCCGGGACCGAGGACGCAGCCACGAGCGCCCGGGACAACCCGAGCCGGTCGGGGATCACGTGCCCGCCGACCACCCGGCCGTCGGCGACCGTGACCCGCGCCCCGGCGTGCAGCGTCGCGGGCGCGCCGCGGTGCTCGTCGGTCCCCGGG
>JAICLN010000137.1 GCA_025925615.1 Actinomycetospora sp.
CCGGTCGGGGTGGTGGTCCGCACCGTGTGCGGCTGCTCGCCGAGCCCGTCGTGCACCGTGTGGACCTGCCAGCCCGGCATCTCGCGGACGAAGTTCCCCCGGGCGCACACCCCTCTCCCATTGGTGAAGCTCGTCGGGCCACCCGCCCGAGACTGCCTGACGTGGTCCCGGTGCCGGATCGGGGCGTCACAGAAGGCGTCCCGGCACCGCCCGCCGTCGCGCAGGTCGATCAACTGGGCCAGGAACCCATCGAACAGCCGCCGCTTCGGGTCACCCCCGACCAAGGTGCCGTGGCGGGGGTGCGAGAACAGCTTCCGCCACCACCGCTTCCCGCGCGTGCCGGCGAGCAGATCCCGCACGATCGGGCCGGGCAGCGGGCCGTGCCCGACCACGTCCCCGGTCGTAGAACTGTCCGGGTCGAGGAGCAGGTCGACCGGGATCACGACCCCGACCTCGACATCCACATCCTGGGCCCGGGTCTGTCCGGTGACCCGCTCGACCAGGGTGTCAGCGAGGATCTGATCCCGGGTCCGGCCGCCGGTGGCGCCGGTGGCGATCAACCCGTCGGCGTGGCGGCGCAGCGCGGCCAGGCAGGCCACGCCCTGTTCGACCGGCAGCGTCCCCGAGAGCACGCTCATGGTGTCCGGCGCCGGGCGCAGGGTGACCCGACGATCCTTGCGGGCGGTGCGCCCGCGGGCGGTGAACCCGGCCCGGTCGGCCTCGTAGGCCGTCTTCTTCACCGTGGCCTCGGCCCGGGCGAACCCCACCCCGTCCAGCCCGGCGTCGGCGAGCTGCTTGTCCACCAGCCGGCGCTGCTCGGAATCGAGGTGGCTGGTCTGGCCCACGATCGACTCGGCCAACCGCTCACCGATCCGCCCCGACGCCAACAGCCGCCGCGTCTCGGGCAGATCGCCGGCCAGCGCCCGGGCCACCCCCAGCCGACGGGAACCGGTGGTGGGTGAGACGTGCGCGGCCAGCCCGATCTGCTCGGCGATCCCACGTCCGAGTTCCCTCGGGTCGAGGCGCCCCGCGGCGATCAGCGCGGACTGCTCCTCGACCTGGGTGCGGGCGAAGGCGACCATCTCGGTGTGCTGCGCCGCGGCCAGCGCGGCCCGGAGCTGTTCGTAGAGCGCGATCCGATCGACGCGCACCGCCCCACTGATCGCCGAATCGTCGACCGGGGCGTCGGCGAGCTCACCGAGGCGCGCGAGCAGCACAGCCAGCTCCGCGCTGACCGCGTCACCCGCCTCGGCTGCCTCGCTCGAACGCATGTTCGCACGATAGCGCGACCCCCCGACAACGTCGTGCGCTTCGCGCCTCCCGTCCGATCCTCGACGTCACAGCGGTTCGGTGAGCAGGGCCGGGAAGCGGTCGAGGAGGCCCTCGTCCATTCCGCGGGCGAGCGCCCAGGCGCGAACCCCGCCGTGGCGCTCGTCGAGAGCGCCGAGCAGCCCGCGCACGGTGTGCTCATGGGCCATGTACATCTCGGGCGCGACAGTGCTCATGTGGCGGGCGTAGCGCGGCCAGGTGGCGAACCGGTCCATCACCGCAGCCATGTTCGGGCCGCTCGCGAGGTAGTCGGCGACGATCGCCTCCCGGTCCACGCCCGCCAGCGCGAGCAGCAGGGTGACGACGAGCCCGGTGCGGTCCTTGCCCGCCGCGCAGTGCACCACGGTCGGGCGGCCCGCGAAGGCGGCGGCCGCCCGGACGACCGAGCTCAGGACCGACGTCGGCGCCTCGAGGTGCATCAGGGAGAACAGCAGCGCCTGCCGCGCGGGCGGCTCGTCGTTCGGCTCGGCCTCGCGCAGCGGCGCGTTGAGATAGGTGACGTCGCGGGCGACCAGCGGTCCCCGGCCCTGCTCGACGGCCTCCGCCCCGACCCGCAGGTCGATCACGGCCTCGAGCCCGAGGCGCTCCACCAGCAGCGCGACGTCGTCGTCGGTGAGGGCCTGGAGCGTGTCGCTCCGGAACAGTACCCCGGGACGGATGCGTCGGCCGGGTCCGGCGGGCAGGTCGCCGAGGTCGCGGAAGTTCAGGGTCCCGGCGGGGGAGTCAGGCACGGCAGATCCGGCGCATCGCGTCGAGGACCTCGTCCCGGGCGGCCGGGTGACCGTTCGACGGGCCCGGAGTGGGGCCGGCTGGGTCCACGGACCGGGCCAGCGCGGCCGTGCCCTCCGCCCGTCGTCGCCGCCGCCGTTCGCCGGGAGACTCGACGGGGAGCTCGTTGATCGACGACGGTTTCCGGACGTCCAGCGTCTGCAACGCGACTTTTCTGACGTCGGTGGAGCACCCGCAGCCGCAGTCGGCCTCGACCGGACCCGACGTCCCCGGGACCGCACGGGCCCCGGTCGGCTCGCGGGCGGCCTCATCCCCGAGCAGGTGGGAGAGGACCTCCTGGGGCCAGAGCGCGACGAACTCGGCGCCGGCCTCGGTGAGCTCGGCCGCGGTGTGCATCCCCCACGCCACCCCGACCACCCGGACCCCGACCTCCCGGGCGTCGCGGACGTCGCCGGCGGTGTCGGTGACCAGCACGGTCGTCGCCGGGTCCGGGCGCTGCGCCTCGCCGGCCTCGTCGTAGTCGGCCGAGCAGCGGCGGCCGAACCCGCTGCCGGCGTCGGCGAGCAGGCTGCGCAGCGCGGCCCGCTTGTCCGGGGCGACGTCCCCGCCGAAGACGTGCGCGAAGCAGTACGCGATGTCGTTGTCGACGAGGACCCGGCGCAGCACCTCCATCGCGTTCGACGACATCACCGCGAGCGTGCACTCCGCGGCGAGGCGCCGGACCACGGCGTGCATGCCCGGGACCAGCGGCGGGGAGTAGTCGCTGCGCAGAGCCGCGAGGAAGTCGTCCGTCGCCGCCCGAGCCTGGTCGTCGTCCCGGCAGAGCGCCCGGATCGAGGTGAAGACGTTGCCGCGGAACAGGTCGAAGTACTGCTCCGGGGTGTCGACCCCGAGCCCGTGGCGGCGCCCGATCGGCTCGAAGACCTCCCACGAGGCGACGCGGGTCTGCACCAGCGTGCCGTCGAGGTCGAAGACGACCGCCCGGACGGCGGCCGGCGGCACCGTCATGGCCGGTCGGTGCGGCTGAAGACCTCGCCGAGTTCCTCGAGCCCGATGAAGTCCATGCACTCGCCGAACCCGACGGCGCCCTCGTGGGTCCAGCGCAGCAGGGCGTTGTGCCCGACCACCCCGGGCTGGGACTGCCAGGGGAAGGTCGTCAGGGCCTCGCCCTCGACGGCGACGGTGCGGTCCCCGGCACTCACCTCGATCGCGATCCGCTCCGGGTAGAGGCCCCGGCGCTGCGTCACGCCGCGGCCGGCGCTCAGGCCGTGCAGGACGCCGTCCTCGACGAGGTAGCCGTGCGTCAGGCGCAGCGGGGACTCCCCGTCGGGGCCGCCGGAGGTGTCGAAGTCGAAGAGCCCGTGGACGACCAGGTCCTGCCCGAAGTGGGCGTGCATCCAGGACAGCCGTGAGGTCTGGCGCTCGGCACGGACGCCCCAGCTGTGGTCCATCGTCGCGACACAGTCGATCGGCAGCGTCCGGCCGCGCACCGACAGCTCGCCCTCGTACCG
The DNA here is from genome assembly GCA_025925615.1 of Actinomycetospora sp. Classification (GTDB taxonomy): domain Bacteria; phylum Actinomycetota; class Actinomycetes; order Mycobacteriales; family Pseudonocardiaceae; genus Actinomycetospora. The sequence goes on from JAICLN010000137.1 coordinate 3,570, forward strand.
GCCGGACTGGTCGAAGTGGCCGGCGTAGGCGTGCCCCCAGGTCTTCGCCATGTCGCGGTCGACGGCGAGCGGGTCCTGCTCAGGGTCGTTGATGTCGTAGGCCGGCATGATCGCCGTGTAGCGGAAGTGGATCCCGACGCCGGCGGCCGGGTCGGAGTAGTCGACGTCCCAGACCTCGTTCGGCTTCGTGCACACGACCTTCAACCCGTTCCCGAGCTCGTAATCGAGCAGACTCGCCGGGGCGGGCAGGTTCTGGGCGTCCCAGTATTCGGCAGCCCAGGGCTCGCGGACCCGGCGGGAGTTGATCGAGACGGTCGAGCCGACCACGCCGATCGAGCGCCGGAACAGCGCGTAGAGGCCCACGTTCACCGGCCGGTCGGTGTCCTGGCCGGCGTAGAGGCCGAAGTAGTTGGTCTCGGCCCACAGCGGGTCGTCGCTGGTCGGCGGGTGGAACTGGGCGTCCTCGTCGCGGATCACCGGCGGCCTCCAGGGGCGGCATGCGTGTGGCTCGGATCACGGCCAGCGTGGGCGACCGCACCCGCGGGCGGCCAGGGCGGTCGGGGACAGCGGAACCGGTCGATGTTGTCCGGCCGGGATAGCGCTCCGGGTGTCCCCTCCGGCCTAGCGTCCTCGCCACACGACGAGACCTGGCTCACAGGTCCGGCGCAGGGACCAGTCGCGGAGGCGCAACGATGCAGCTCGGTCGAGTGGTGGGTCAGGTCGTGGCCACCGTCCGCTCACCCGGCTTCGACAACGTGTCGCTGCTGCTCGTGAAGGACACCACCGAGCACGACGACGCCGCGGGGGCCATCTGCGTCGCGGTCGACCTGATCGGCGCGGGCGCGGGCGACATCGTCCTCATGACGACGGGCAGCGCGGCCCGGGTGGCGGCCGGGCCCGACTGCCCGACCGACCGGGCCGTCGTCGCGATCACCGACTCGGTCATCCGCCACGACGCCTTCCCCCGCACGGCATGACACCGCGGCACGGATCGAGACGACACCGGAGGACGACATGACGACCACGACGACGGCCACGGCCGGAGCCGGCACGAACGGCGCGGTGACGATGCGCGGCGCGCTCGGGCTGATCGAGACGAAGGGCCTCGTCGGCGCGATCGAGGCGGCGGACGCGATGGTCAAGGCCGCGAATGTGCAGGTCCTGGGCCACCGCGAGATCGGCGGCGGGCTCGTCACGGTCATGGTCCGCGGGGACGTCGGCGCGGTGAAGGCTGCCACCGATGCCGGCGCGGTCGCGGCCGGCAAGGCCGGCGAGGTCGTGTCGGTGCACGTCATCCCGCGGCCCCACGACGAGACCGAGGGCATCCTCGCCATCCTCGCCCGCCCGAAGGGCTGAGTAGTCGCTCCAAGGCGATTCCCCGGCGGTCATCGCTCCTTCGTCGCGATGCCCACCGATCGCCGTCGCGTTCCAGCGGGACAGTGAGGTGGGAGATGACCGCGACCCTTGACCGGGGTCCGTCGGGTGGGCTCGACGCGGACCTGGCCGGGCTGGCCGACGTCCGGGCGAAGGCCAGGGCCGCCCGCGAGGCGGTGCGGCGACTCGAGGGTGCCGACCAGGAGACGCTCGACGGCTACGTCCGGGCGATGGCCCGCGCCGGGACGGAGGCCGCGGAGGAACTGGCCCGGCTCGCCGTGGACGAGACCGGCTACGGCGTCTACGAGCACAAGATCCACAAGAACCGGTACAACACCGGTTTCGTCGCGCGGTGGATGCTCGAGCGCCGGGCCGTCGGCGTGCTGTGGACCGACGAGGCGTCGCGGGTCACCGCCATCGGCAGCCCGATGGGCGTGATCGCCGGAATCATCCCCGTCACCAACCCCACGTCCACGGCGCTGTTCAAGAGCCTCGCCGCGGTCAAGTCCGGCAACGCCGTCGTCCACGCACCGCACCCGCGGGCCGCCGGATGCACGCTGCGGGCCGCGGAGGTCATGGCCGAGGCCGCCGTCGCGGCGGGCGCCCCGGAGGGCCTGGTGTCCTGCCTCGAGTCGCCCACCCTCGCCGCGACCGCGGAACTCATGCGCCGCGACGAGATCGCCCTGGTCCTCGCCACTGGCGGGCCGGGCATGGTCCGCGCCGCCTACTCCAGCGGGAAGCCGACGATCGCGGTGGGCGCGGGCAACGTCCCGGCCTACGTCGGGGTGGGGGTCCCCGACGCCGCCGAGGCGGCCGAGATGATCATCACCTCGAAGTCGTTCGACAACGGGACGGCGTGCGTCGCCGAGCAGTCCGTCGTCGTCGTGGACGCGGTGGCCGAGCCGTTCCTGCGGGCGTTCGCCGAGCGCGGGGCGCACTGGATGAACGCCGCCGAGCAGGCGGCGCTGACCGCGGTCCTGTTCGACGAGCGCGGCGCGCTGCGGCCGACCTCGGTCGGGCAGAGCGCGCGCCGGCTGGCGGAGCTCTCCGGGTTCGCGGTGCCGGACTCGACCCGCGTCCTGGCGGCCGAGCTCGACACCGTCGCCGAGACGACGCCGCTCTCCCGGGAGATCCTCGGGCCGGTGCTGTCGGTGTACCGCGCCCGGGACCCGCAGGCCGGGCTGGCGCGCTGCCGCGAGATCCTCGCGCTCGGCGGCGAGGGGCACACCACCGCGGTCCACACCGCCGACCCCGCCGAGCTCGCGCCGTTCGCGGCGCTGCCGGCCGGACGCATCGTCGTGAACACCCCGGCCCTCTTCGGCGGGATGGGCTACTCGACCGACGTCGATCCGTCGTTCCAGCTCGGCACCGGGACCTGGAGCGGGTCGATCTGCTCGGACAACGTCACCCCGCTGCACCTGATCAACATCAAACGAGTCGCCCACGAGGTCCGGCCATGGCGCAGCGTCTACGACCGCGTCGAGGTCTAGCGGTGGCGGACGGGCCGTGGGACGCCACACACGCCCTGCTCGCCGAGGCCGCGGCCCGCCGCGACGACCCCGTCCTCGCCCCGCCGGCCCGGCCCCGCGTCGGGGTCGACCTCGGCACGGCCAGTTGCGTGCTCGTCGTGCTGGACGACGACGACCCGGTGTGGGTCGAGTCCGTCGGCTCCGGGGCGCTGCACGACGGCGTCGTGGTGGACTTCGCCCGCGCGGTCGCGACGGTGCGCGACCTGCGCGACCGCGCCCAGGAGGCGCTCGGGGTCGAGCTGACGTCCGCGGCCACGGCCTACCCGCCGTGCATCCCGGTGGCCGACGCGCGGGCGTGCACCTACGTCTGCGAGGCCGCCGGGTTCGACGCGGTGACGCTGGGCGACGAGGTCAGCGCCGCCCAGGCCACGCTCGGGATCGTCGACGGCGTCGTCGTCGACGTCGGCGGCGGCTCCACCGGGGTCGGGGTGTTCCGCGACGGGGCGCTCGTGCGCCTCGAGGACCGCCCCGGTGGCGGGCACCACCTCGACCTCGTCCTGGCCGGGGCCCTCGGCGCCGAACTCGAGGAGGCCGAGCGCGTGAAGCGCGAACGACCCGCCGAGGCACTGCCGATTCTCACCCCCGGCCTGCACCGCATCGCGGAGTCGGTCCGGGCCATGACCGCCCCGGCCCCCGGTTCCCCCGACCACTCCGAGCTGCCGCTGCACCTGGCGGGCGGGGCGCTCATGATTCCGCGCGCCGGCGACGTGCTGGCGCAGTACCTGCAGAGGACCGTCGTGACCCATCCGCACGCCCTGCTGATCACTCCTCTGGGCATCGCGAGGAGCGCGCCGTGAGCGGCCCGGCGGGGCCGTCGCTGCGTACCTACGCCTTCGTCGACCGCATGCAGCCGCAGTGCGCGGCGCACATCGCGGCGACCAGCCCGGGTGACGTCCCACTCGCGGGCATGGCCGAGCTCTACATCGAGATGGCGCCCGGCAACGAGGTGTTCCGCGCCGCCGATATCGCGCTCAAGGCCGCCGGAGTCCGGCCCGCGCTGCAGATCATCGAGCGGGAGTTCGGCCTCCTCGAGATCCACTCCGAGCAGCAGGCCGAGGTGCTCGCCTCGGGACAGGCCGTCCTCGACGAGTTCGGCCTGCTCGAGACCGACCGCATCCGCCCGACGATCGCCTCGACTCAGTTCATCACCAACGTGCACCCCTACCAGGCGCAACTGCTCAACAAATGGCGCAAGGGCAGCATGATGATGCCCGGGAAGAGCCTGTTCATCATGGAGGTCGTGCCCGCGGCCTACATCTCCGTCGCCGCGAACGAGGCCGAGAAGGCCGCGTCGATCACCGTCATCGAGCTGCGCGCCGTCGGCCGGTTCGGCCGCATGTTCCTCTCCGGCAGCGAGAGCGAGGTGCAGTCCGCGCGCGACGCCGCGGTGGCGGCGCTCGAGGAGATGAAAGGGCAGGAGGCCACGCGATGACCGTCTGGGGAGCCTCCGACGTCGACGCGGCCGCGGAGCGGGGCGCGACGCTGCGGGTCTCACCGCGCGACGTGGTGACCCCCCTGGCCCACGAACGGGCCCGCGAGCTCGGCGTCGTGATCGCCGCAGCGGACGCCGCGGACCGACCGGCGCCCGCACCGTCCCCGTCATCCCGGCCCCCGTCGTCGGGGACCACCGACCGTCGCGCACCGACGCGCAGCTCGTCGACCACGGCCGGCGTCCGGGGGAACGGGTCGGGCCCCTCGGTCCCGTCACCGGCGACCCCGCCCGCCCCGGCGTCCGCCGCCGGGACCGTGCGCGAGATGCGCCCGCCGTCGCCCGCACTCTTCCGACGGGGCGCCCCGCTGCCGGCGGCGCTCCGCGTGCCGTCGGGCTCGACCGGGCGGGTCGTGATCGTGGGGGCCGGGCACGTCGGGATGATCGCCGCGATGCGCCTGGCCGACGCCGACGTGTTCGACGAGGTCGTGCTGGTCGACATCGACGAGGGCCGCGCCGCCGGGATCGCGCTGGACCTGCAGCACACCGCGCCGCTCTCCGACTTCGCCACGCGGGTGCGGGGGGTCGGCACGGTCGCGGAGGCGGGCGCCGCCGACTACGTGGTGATCACCGCGGGCCGGCCCCGCCAGCCCGGCATGACTCGCGCCGACCTCGTCAGCACCAACGCCGAGATCGTCGGGGACCTCGCGCGGCAGGTGGCCGCGACCTCACCGCAGGCGGTCATCGTCGTCGTCACCAACCCGCTCGACGAGATGAGCCAGCACGCCTGGACCTCGTCCGGGTTCCCCTCCGGCCGGGTCCTGGGCATGGCCGGGGTCCTCGACACGGCCCGCTTCCAGGCACTGGTGGCCCTCGAGGACGACGGCCGGGCCCGGTCGGTCGAGGCGATCGCCCTGGGCAGCCACGGCGAGGAGATGGTCATCCCGCTCTCCCGGGCCACCCGGGGCGGACGGCCGCTGTCCGACCAGCTGGCGCCGGCGCGGGTGAACGCCGTCGTCGATCGCGCACGCGGTTCGGGGGCGGAGGTGGTGGGCCTGCTGCGCAGCGGCAGCGCCTTCATGGCGCCCGGCACGTCCGCGGCCCGGATGGTGCTCGCGATGGTCCGGGAGAGCGACGAGGTGATGTCGGTGGCCGTGCTCGCCGACGGCACGTACGGAATCCGCGACGTCTACCTCGGTCTCCCGGTGCGCCTCGGCGGCCAGGGGCTCCGGGAAATCGTCGAGATCCCCCTGGCCCCCAACGAGCTGGCGGCGCTGCGCGAGGCGGGGGACCGGATCCGCGAGCGGCTCGGGTCGATGCCGAAGGCGTCGTGATGCGGGCCGTCGTCCACGCCGGTCACGGCCACGTCCGCGTCGAGGACGTCGCCGACCCCCGGCTGTGCGCCTCGACCGACGCGATCGTGCGCGTGCGGCGGGCGGCGGTGTGCGGGACCGACCTCCACGTCCTCGCCCACCACGAGGACCTGCCCCGCGGCTTCGTGCTGGGGCACGAGTTCGTCGGGGAGGTCGTCGAGACCGGCGACCAGGTCCGGGAGCACGCCCTGGGCGACGTCGTCGTCGGGGCCGACTACACCGCGTGCGGGCGCTGCTGGTGGTGCCGGCGGGGCGATCACTGGCAGTGCTCCGACCGGCGGTTCTTCGGCACCGGCTCGGTCTTCGGACCGCCGCTGGCCGGCGCCCAGGCCGAGCTGGTCCGCGTGCCGCACGCCGACACGGTGCTCGTCGGGCTGCCCGCCGGCGTCGACCTGGACGCCGCGGTCCTCCTCGGCGACACCGTCGCCACGGGCTACGCGGCCCTGCGGCGCGCGGCGACCGAGCCGGGGGAGACCGTCGCGATCCTCGGCGGCGGACCGGTCGGGCAGGTGAC
>JAICLN010000125.1 GCA_025925615.1 Actinomycetospora sp.
ACCGAGATCAGCGCCACGAGCAGGCCCGCCCCCACCGACACCAGGATCGCGACGCGGCGCCGCAGCGGGATCTCGAGCAGCACGTGCCAGCCCGACGGCGGGGCGGGGCCGTCGCCGCGGCCGTCCTCGGACCCCGTCGTCGTGGCCGTCGTCGCGCTCATCACCTCGATCCTCCCGGATGTCGGGTGGTGCGTGGGTCGGGTCCCCGGCGGAGTCCCCGAGCACGGTGGTGGGCCGGACGGGGGCGCCCGGTGCGACGGAGGGGTTCCCGCCGGGCGCAGGAGCGCGCCGATGAGGGACGCTGGGCCCATGAGCGAGCGCGACCCCCGTCACCCCCGGCGGGAGGGCCCGTCCGAGGCCCCGCCGGAGGGCTCGGCGTCCGGGACGCCGGACGTGTCCGGGTGGGGCGCGGCGGACGACGAGGCGTCGACGGCGCAGCGTCCGGGCCTGGGTACGGGCTACCGGCACCCGAACGGCCCCGGGGTGCGCTGGAGTGACGGCGGGACGGCCCAGCGCTCCTGGTCGGGGGCGCCGTTCGGTGGCCACGTGCCGTCGAACTCGCCGACCACCGAGGCCACGGCGCAGTACGGACCGGACGAGCAGTCGGACTACGGCTGGGGACGGACGCCGACCGCGACGGCTCCCGGCTCGAGCGGGCCGGGTGGGTCCGGTGGTTCGTCGCGGATGACGGCGACCCCGCCCGGCGGCTTCCCGGCCGACCCCGGGGCCGGGTGGGGCGGCGCGCCGCTCCCCGACCCGCACGGCGGGACGTCCGGTGACACCGCCGCGGGCTCCTCCGAGGACCGTCCGGGCTGGGCCGAGCGGCTCCGCGCGCGGGGCCGTGACGGTGCCGGCACCGTCGGGCGGACCGGGCTGATCCTCGTGGCCCTCGTCGCGCTCGTGGCCGGACTCGTCGGCGGCGCCATCGCGGGCTCGCTGGCGACGCGCGGGTCCACCTCGGGGACCTCGCTCGCCACCACCGACTCGTCGGGGGATCCGCTCCCGCCCGCGCCCGCGGGCTCCGTCGAGGCCATCGCCGCCACCGTGCTGCCCAGCACCGTCCAGATCCTCGGGTCGGCCGGGGAGGGCTCGGGCGTGGTGATCTCCCCCGACGGCCTGATCATGACGAACAACCACGTCCTCGCCGCCGGCCGTGGCGGCGGGCTGCAGGCGGTGTTCTCCGACGGCCGGGTCGCCCCGGTGACGCTGGTCGGCACGGCACCGGCGGCCGACATCGCCGTCGTGCGGACGTCGGGCCTGGACGGCCTGCAGCCGGCCGTACTCGGGGACTCCGACCGGTTGCGCCAGGGCCAGGCGGTCGTCGCGGTCGGCTCGCCCCTGGGGCTCTCGGGCACGGTGACGACGGGCATCGTGTCGGCGTTGCAGCGCCCGGTCGCGGCGGGCGGGTCCGGCGCGGGCCAGGACAGCACGCTCGACGCGATCCAGACCGACGCCGCGATCAACCCGGGCAACTCCGGAGGGCCGCTCGCCGACTCCGAGGGCCACGTCATCGGGGTCAACACCGCCATCGCCAGCGTGGCGTCCGGCGGCGGCGCGGGTCAGGAGGGCGGCTCCATCGGGCTGGGGTTCGCCATCCCGATCAACCAGGCCCGGCGGATCGCGACCGAGCTCGTGCAGACCGGCCGCGCGACCCACGCGAGCCTCGGCGTCGCGCTGTCCCCCCCCCGGGCGCGCGGGGCGACCGTCGCCGGCGTCACCCCGGGGTCGCCCGCGGCGACGGCCGGCATCGCGACGGGCGACCTGGTCACCAAGGTCGACAACCGGGTGATCGAGGACGCCAACGCGCTCGTCGCGGCGATCCAGTCGAGTGCGCCGAACCAGGTGGTGACGCTGACCGTGGCCAGCCCGGGCGCGGCGCCCCGTCCCGTGCCGGTCACCCTGGGCAGCCGGGTGATCGGCGGGCGATAGGTGGCCTTCGGCCACGTGAGCACTTTCCGGGGTTATAGCCCCGGAAAGTGCTCACAAGCGCGAAGCGCACAGAACGAGCGGCCCGTCGCGACGATATCCTCGGGCGACGAGCGCTCGGTGACCCGCAGCCCGGCGGCGTGGGCGACCTCGTCGACCGCATCGGCCCCGAGGACCGCCCAGGGGAACCAGGTGCCGGCGAGGCCGTCGACCTGGCCGTCGTCGCTGACGAGGTGCGCGGCGCCCTGCCAGAGCCCGACGTCGGGCTCGAGCTCGACCAGCACCGTCCCGTCGCGGGCGAGCAGGTCGCGGCAGCGGCGCAGCAGGGCGACCGGGTCGCCCCCGATGCCGATGTTGCCGTCGGCCAGCACGACGTGCTCCCAGCGGCCCTCCCCGGGCAGTCGGTCGAACGCGTCCTGGTGCAGCACGGCCGCACCCCGTTCCAGACATCGCTCGATGGCGCGGACCGAGACGTCGACCCCGAGAGCGGGCACCCCGCGGTCGGCGAGCGCGACGACGAGGCGGCCCGGGCCGCACCCGAGGTCCAGCGTCGCGCCGTGGCAGCGCTCCAGCAGCCAGCCGTCATCGTCGTCGGCGTCGTCCTGCCAGCGCTGCACCGCCAGGGGCAGCACCACCCCGTCCGCCCGCACCAGCCGGTGGCTGCGGCCGGCGAGTGCGGCGTCGAACACCGTCGGCCCACCGGGCCCGGCATCGGGCACACCCTCGTCCCAGACGACGTCGGCCGGACAGACCGGGCGTTCGCGGGCCGCGTCGACGACGGCGAACGGCTGGGTCATCGGCGACAGGGACGTCACGGGCGGACACCTCCGGGGACGGGGAGGAGGTCGCCGACCGCGCGGGCGAAACGACCGTGGGGAACGAGTTCGGACACGCGGACGGCGTCGTCGGCGGTGTCGACGTCCGAGAGCGGGGGGAGGTCGGCCACCGCGTCGCGCCCGAGGGCTGCGTGCAGGGCCTCGAGGGTGAGACGACCGGTGTCGTCGGTGGAGGTCGGTACCCCGGAGATGATCCCGGCCCGCCCCGGTTCGCGCAGGGCGAGGGCCCACCAGCCGCCGTCGAGGGCGAGACCGAGGGCCGCCTGGGCGCCGGCCTCGACGTGGCCCAGCGCCTCGTCGAGCAGGCCCGCGTCGAGCTGCGGGGTGTCCATGCCGACCTGCACGCTCACCGCGTCGGGGAAGCGACCGGCGACGACGTCGTGGGCGGCGGCGATGCGCTCGCCCAGGGAGTCGCCGCGCTGGGCGACGACGGTGTGCGGGGCGAGGGCGACGTCGATCTCGTCCGCGCGGACCGCGTCGCGGACCGAGCCCTCGAGGGCGACGACGACCCGCGCACCCGGCGTCGCGGCCGCGGCGTCGAGGGTGTCGAGCAGGGCGGCGGCCGCCACCCCGGCGGCGCCCTCCGGCGTCGCGGGCGGGCTCAGCCGGGTCTTCGCTTGGCCGGGGACCGGCGCCTTGGCGAGCACCAGGACGACGCGCCGGACCGCGTCCCCACCCTCCGTGCCCCCGGACCCGCGCGATCCTGCCTGGTCGTCCCGCATGATCGGCGCGTTCGTCGCGGGGGTGGTCATCGGTTCGGGGTCCCCGTCGCCGGGTCGGCGGGCGGTGCGCCGTGCGGTGTGCGGGCGAGCGCCCGGGTCATGTCGCGCACTGCGCGGAACGTGCCGCGCACCGAGCCGGACACCTTCGATCGCCCCCCTGCCCGCGGCCGGTAGGCCACGTCCACCTCACGAATCCGCCAGCCGGCGGCGCCGGCCCGGATGAGCAGCTCCAGCGGATAGCCGAAGGCCCGGTCGGTGATGCCGAGGTCGAGTAGCGCCTGCCGGCGCGCCACCCGCACCGGTGCGATGTCCCGGACCCCCACCCCGCGTACCCGCATCAGCCCGGAGAGCACGAGATTGCTCACCCGGGCGTGCCACGGCCACACCCCGCGCGACGCCGGGACCCGCCGCCCGACGACGAGGTCGACTCCCGTGTCGTTCAGCAGCGTCACCATCGCGGGGAGCTCGGCCGGGTCGAGCGAGCCGTCCGCGTCGATCACCGCGACGATCTCGGTCCGCGTCGCCTCCAGCCCGGCGTGTACGGCGGCGCCGTAGCCCTTGCGGGCCTCGTGCACCACGAGCGCCCCACGGCTCGCGGCGAGCTCGGGCGTGCCGTCGGTCGAGCCGTTGTCGGCGACGACCGCGTCGAACCCGTCGGGCAGCGCGTCCAGGACCGTGGGCAGCGCCTCCACCTCGTTGAGGCACGGGAGCACGACATCCACGCGGCCGGTCACCGTCGTTACGCTATGAGGTCGCCTCGCTGCATGTGCATCCGGGCCCCCTCCTCGCGCGGACGTGGAGCGCAGGCGCTGTCCACCGTGCGGCGGACGTGCCACGTCCGGGTGGGCCCGCCTCACGACACCGCCACGCCCGGTTCGTACTCTCCGTGGCCGTGACGACCGTGCTCGGCGACGTGCGCTCCCACGACGACGACGGCGGTGCCGTCACGCCCGGTGGCCGGGCGCGCCGCAGGGACCCCCGCTGGTGGGGCGACCTCGTCGCCGTGGTGCTCGTCGCGGGCCTGGTCGCCGCCGCGTCGCTGTACGGCTGGTCCGCGATCGACGAGGGCGTGAAGATCCTCGTCGGGTGGCCGCCGCTGCTCGCCGACTGGCTGCCGCACTTCTCGCGCGGCGGGACCCTCGCCGTCGTCGTCGCGCTGCTCGTCGCACTGGCCGGCCCCACCGTCGCGGCCCGGCTGCGCTGGGGCCCGCTGCTGGTCGTCGGGTACCTCGCCGCCGCCGCGTGGACCTTCGGCCTGGCGCTGATCGACGGCTACCAGGCCGGGATCGTCGACCGGCTCACGACGCCGACCGAGTACCTCGTCGAGGTCGGGCGCTTCCCGGGCCTCGGGCCGTTCCTCACGACGTTCGCCGACCGTATCGTCGGGATGACGCCGGGCACGCTGGTCACGCACGCCTCGGGCCACCCGCCGCTGGCGACGCTGGTCTACGTCGGGATCGCTCGTGTGCTCGGCCCCGGCGGCGAGTACCCCGGGCTGGTGACGCTGCTGGTGGGCGCGTCCGCCTCGGTCGCGGTGGCGATCACCGTCGGGGCGCTCGGCGGCATCCGGTGGGGACCCGTGACGCTGCCGCTCGCGCCGGAGACGGTGACCGCCGGGCGGGACCTGGCGCGGCGCTACCTGCCGTTCGGGGTGCTCTTCCCCGGCGCGGTGTGGGTCGGGGTGTCGGCCGACGGGCTGTTCGCCGCGGTGTTCGCGTGGGGGGTCGCGTTCCTCGCGCTCGGCGCGGTGCGCCGGGGCCTTCTCGGCGTGGCGGCGTGCCTGCTCGGCGGCGTGGTCCTCGGTGCCGCGCTCTTCCTGTCCTACGGCCTCACCGCGGGCGGCCTGGTGCCGATCGTGGTCGCGATCGTGGTGCGGCGGTGGTCCCCGCTGATCGCGGGGGCGATCGGCGCGGCGGCCGTCGTCGGGCTGTTCGCGCTCGGCGGGTTCTGGTGGCTCGACGGGTACGAGCAGGTCAAGCTGCGCTACTACCAGGTCGGCGAGTACGGCCTGCTGCGCCCGTACACGTACTGGGTGTGGGCGGATCTGGCGGCGTTCGCGCTGACGCTGGGGCCGGCGGTCGTCGCCGGGCTGCGGCGGGTCGCGTGGTGGCCGCGCCGGGTCCCGCCGGCCGTGCCGCTGCTGATCGCGGCGGTGCTGCTGGCGGTCGCCGTCGCGGACCTGTCGGGCCTCTCGAAGGCCGAGGTGGAGCGGATATGGCTGCCGTTCGGGACGTGGGCGGTCCTGGCCTGCGTCATGCTCCCGCCGCGCTCGGCGCGCTGGTGGCTGCTCGGGCAGGCCGTCCTCGCGATCGCGGTGAACAGCCTGCTCGCGACCGTCTGGTAGTCGTTCGTGCCCTGTCGGCGTGCTGTGTTGACTCCCGTGCCTGACGTACCCTCGCCGGCACCGGCCGAACGCCACCGCCGCCCCCGAGGCGGGGCTCGGCGCGGTTCTGTCGGCTCACCCGAGCGTGGCGTTGATCAGAGGCACACCAGGCAGCCCGATCGGCCCCGGCCCATGCCTGAAGACAGGAACACGCACCGGCGTCAGCGAACCGCGGCGCGCAGCGGGTCGGTGGCGAACCGCGTGATGCCGTCCGCGAAGGACACCCGGGCTCGGTAGCCGAGGACCTCCGCGGCGCGGGCCGGGTCGGCGGTGACGTGCCGGACGTCGCCGGGACGGGCGCCCCCGACGATCTGCGGCTCCGGCCCGGCCATCGCGCTCGCGAGCTGGGTGGCGAGGTCGGAGATCGTGCGGACCTCGCCGGAGCAGACGTTGAGCGGCGTGCAGGTCCCGGCGGCGGTGGCGTCCTCGGGGGCCTCGAGCGCCGCGACGTTGATGCCCGCGACGTCGCTGACGTGCACGAAGTCCCGACGCTGCCGGCCGTCCTCCATGACCCGCGGCGCCTCGCCCCGCTCCAGCGCCGACCGGAAGATCGACGCGACGCCGGCGTAGGGCGTGTTCTGCGGCATCCGCGGGCCGTAGACGTTGTGGTAGCGGAGCGCGATCACCCGCCCGCCCGTCGCGCGGGCCCACGCGACGGCGAGGTGCTCCTGCGCGAGCTTCGTGGCGGCGTAGGTGGACCGGGGCTCGAGGGCCGCGTCCTCGGGGACCAGTTCGCCCTGCAGGTCGCGGCCGCACACCGGGCACGGCAGGTCGTAGCGGCCCGCGTCGACGTCGGCCTGCGTACGCGCGGGCGGCGGCTGGACCCCGTGCTCGGGGCACGAGTAGCGGCCCTCGCCGTAGACCACCATCGAGCTGGCCATGACGAGCTTCGGGTGCTCCGCGCGGTACATCGCGGCGAGCAGGACGGCCGTGGCGACGTCGTTGTTCTCGGCGTAGGACGGCGCGTCGTTCGGGTCGACACCGTGCCCGACCATCGCCGCCTGGTGGCAGACCGCGTCCACCTCCGGCAGCAGCCGGTCGAGCAGACCCGCGTCCCGGACGTCGCCGCGGACCAGCTCGAAGCGGTCGGTCCACTCCGGCGCCTTGCCCTCCGCGTGGGCCTGCGGGAGCAGGGCGTCGAGCAGGACGGGGGTGTGACCGCGGTCGACGAGCTGGTCGGCGATCGCGGAGCCGATGAACCCGGCTCCGCCGGTCAGGAGGACTCGCACGGCGCCACGGTAGCCGCGGGCCGTCCGGCGGCGGGCCCCGCGGTCGGCTCGCTAGGATCTGCAGGCATGGAACTCCCGCGGTCCACGGCGGCGATGCAGGACGACACCCTCGGGGGTGGCGACGACGGCCTGCTCGGGCGGGCGCTCGTCGTGATCGTCGACGACCGCGTCTCGACCGGTGAGGTGGCCGACGCCACCGGCCCTCTGGTCACCGAACTGCTCGCCGAGGCCGGCCTCGTCGTCGACGGCACCATCGTCGTCCCCGGCGAGTCGGTGGCCATCCGCAACGCGCTGAACACCGCGGTCATCGGCGGCGTCGACCTCGTGGTCACCGTCGGTGGCACCGGCGTCGCACCGCGCGCCGTGACGGCGGACGCGACGGCCGGCGTGCTCGACCGCCCCATCCCCGGCATCGCCGAGGCGATCCGCGCGTCGGGCCTCGCGGCGGGCGCGGTCGACGCCGGGCTCTCCCGCGGCCTCGTCGGGGTCTCCGGCTCGACGCTGGTGGTCAACCTCGCCGCGTCCCGGGCCGCGGTCCGGGACGGCATGGCCACCCTGACCCCCCTGATCTCTCACGTGATCGCGGAGCTGTCGGGGCTGGAGGAGAACTGACCCCGGAGGGTCCCGACGACGAGGCGGCGGCCCGGGCCGAGGCGGCCCGTCGCCGGGCGCGGGAGGCCCTGTTCGGGGACGCCTCCGCCGCAAGTGCCGACGAGCGCGACGACGTCGACCGAAGCCGTGGCGACGACGGCGAGCGCGACCGCCGCTGGTACGACGCGGAGCGCCCGCCGCACCACGGCTGATCTCGGCCCGGGTACGGGTCGAGGGGCACTGTGAGCAGGTCCCGCGACCGGCCGCGCTGCCTGGAGTGCCCCTGATCATGGGGCTGGGCCGGCCGTTCCGTCAGCGCAACGTCAGGGTCACCTCCTGCCCGACGGTCGCCGCCGCGACCCGCGCCGCGTCCGCACCCGGCAGGGCCACCAGGACGAGTGGGGCCGAGGCCGTGCGCTCCTCGCCGGGCAGGACCGTCAGCACCCGGGCACCCCGCGCGAGCACCACCCCGTCCCCGTTCCCGCCACCCCTCGCCCCCGCACCCCCGACGACGTCCACCAGCGCGCCCGCCCGGACCAGCGCCGCCACCGCCGGGTCGGCCAGCCGCAATGGCACCCCGGCCGCGTCGGGCACCCCGCCCGCCGCCCGCGCCGCCTCCGGGCCCACGAGACGGACGTCGGTCAGGACCTCACCGGCGCGCACCGGCCCGACCGGGTGCCGCCCGAGCGCGTCCCCGACGTCCCCGAGCGCCCCGACCGGGACGGCGTCGGGCGGACGCGACACGACCCCGACGTCGTCGGGACCCACCGCCGCTCCGGGCACGAGGTCCCGCCGGGCCTGCACCACCGGCGCCCCGACCACCGACGGCGACGCCGCTCCGGCCGCCGCGAGGACCCCGGCCGCCACCAGCAGCAGGGCCGCCGCGAGCCGGCGCAGCGCCACCGCGCGCCGCCAGCCCCGGGGGAGGCGCACCCGCCCGGGGCGGGCGCCCGCCCACCGACCCGAGAACCGCACAGACCGGACGTTAGGCACCCGATCGGGCCCGGGCACGGTCGGCGATCCCCGCCTGTGGACAATGAAGGAAGACCGGGCGTCCTGTGGACAGCTCGGAGTCGCGAGACAGCCCGCCCGCGAGGAGAGGCGCACCCGAATGGCCGTGGTGCTGGTGCTCCTGGCCTGTCTGGGCAACGCGCTGGCACTCACCCTGCAGCGCAAGGCCGCCCAGGACAGCGCCCGGCAGCGGGGCCGGTCCGCCGGATCGTTCCGCGACATGGTGCGCCGTCCGCCGTGGCTGTTCGGCACCCTGATCTTCGCGATCGCCGTGATCTGTCAGATCTCCGCGCTGCGGCTCGGGTCGGTGTCGCTGGTCCAGCCGGTGCTGGTGATGGAGCTGCCGTTCACGCTGCTCGTCGGCTGGTGGATCCTCGGCGGGGCGCTGCGGGCCTACGAGTGGTCGGCCGTCGCGACGATGAGCATCGGGCTCGTGGTCCTGCTGGCGTGCCTGCGACCCCACGACGGCGACGCCCTCGCCGCGGGGAACCTGCGCTGGATCCTCGGGACCCTGGTCACGCTCGCCGTCCTGGGGATCACGGTGGCGCTCGCGAAGACCTCGGGCGCAGTGGGAAAGGCGGCGTTCTTCGGGATCGCGGCCGGCATCGGATCCGGGTTCGTCGCCGTGATCTTCAAGGCGATGACCGACGCGCTGGCGACGGGCGGGCTCGGCGCGGTCCTCACGACCTGGCAGACCTACCTGCTGATCCCCGTCGGACCGATCGCGTTCTGGACGCTGCAGAGCGGGCTGCGGGCGGGTCGGCTGCTGGCGTCGCAGCCCGGGCTGACGCTCGGGAACCCGCTGCTCGCGTTCCTCTGGGGCACGGGCCTGCTCGGCGAGGAGATCGCGGGCGGGCCGTGGATCTACGGCGGGCTGATCGGCGCCGCGATGCTCACGGTCGGTGTGTTCCTGCTCGCGCGGTCGCCGGTCCTCGCGGCGCAGGAGGGCAACCCCCGGGACACGTCCACGATCGGACGACAGAATGCCGCAACGGGGCGTCGCCGACCGCACTGAGTCGCTGCGCCGAAAGGGTGATCGAGTGAGATAAACCTGATTCGAGGCAACGCGCGACGAGTGGAAGCGTCTCTCGTTGTACGAGGCACGGAGCCACCGACCGCTGGGGAGCGGGTCGGGCACCGTGACGGTCCGGGCCGGCGACTCGGGGTTGCCGACCCGGACCACTCTCACCACGCGACAACGGCACCCCCGCCGCGGCGAGGGTGCCGTTTCGTGTGTCCGGGGGGTGCTACGCGCTCTTCGTCGCGGTGGTGCTCGACCCGGACGACGACTGGCCGGCGGACGAACCCGACGACCCCGATCCACCCGAGGAGCCGTTCGACGAGGACCCGTTCGACGACTCCTTCGAGGTCCCGCTCGACGAGGAC
>JAICLN010000084.1 GCA_025925615.1 Actinomycetospora sp.
CCCGCGCCTGGCCCTGCTCTCCGAGCGCCTCGCGCCGATGCTCACCGAGCCGGTGATGCGCGAGCTCAACGCGCGGATCTCGGTCGGGAAGCGCTCCCCGGACGAGGTCGCCCGCGCCTTCCTGCGCCAGCAGGGGCTGATCGGCTGACGGGGGCCGCCCTGCCATGATGCCGCGGTGCCCCGGCCGGTCGGATCGTTCGCCCCGGGCGCGGCGGTGCTGGTGGTGCTCGCGCTGCTCGTCGCGGGGTGCGGGAACCCCGGGCCCGGCTCCCCCGAGGCCTCGGGCGGGCTGCTCGCCGGGCGCGCGGACCTGCGGGGGACGAGCTACGTCGTCGGGGGCGGTCCGACGACGCCGCTGCGGCTGCTCTGCCAGGTCACCATCGCCGCGGTGCAGGCCGCCGACGGCGACGCGACCGACGAGTGCGGCAAGGTCGGGGCGCTCGACGTGCACGACCCGCCGGAGGAGTCGGACGTCGACACCGGCTGGGCGTCGCTGCGCACGACGCTGCCCGATGGCACCCCCGCGCCGGACGGCGAGGTCCCGGCCTCGTCACCGACGCTCGCCGCGCTGCGCGCCGTCGACGCCCCCCGCGGGGTCGCGTGGCTGGACCCGACGGCGTTCGACGGCGCCGACGTCGTCGTGACCCGGCCCGGGGTGGCCGCCGACCTCCCGGCGCTCGCCGCGACGGCCCCCGCCACGCTCTGCGCGGTCGCCGACGCCGTCCCCGGTACGACGACCGCCCCGGGGACCGCCGCTCTCACGGCGGCCTATGGCTTCGCCCCCGCCGTCGTCGCGCAGGACGCGAACGCGGTGCTCGCCGGTGTCGCCACCGGACGCTGCACCGCGGGGCTCGTCCCCGGTGACGCCGGCCGCGTGCCCGCGCTCGGCCTCGTCGTGCTGCCCGACGTCCGTGGCGCGCTCACCGGTCCCGCTGGTCCCCGGGGCTACGCGCCGGTGATGCGCACGGGGGTCCTCGATGCCCACCCGGCCGTGGCCGACCTGCTCGGCGAGGTCACCCGCCGCCTCGACGGCGTCGCGATGCGGGGCATGGTGCGCGAGGTCGAGGTCGACGGGCGGGATCCGCGGGACGTGGCCCGGCGCTGGCTGGTCGCCGAGGGCCTCGTCGGGAAGGGGTGATCGCGCTGCCCTCCGCGTCGGAGTCGGCTGGGGCACCGCGGTGACACGGCAACGCCCTGGCGCGACTAGGAGACCGAGTCCATCGCGGTGGTCAGGGGAACCGTGCCGTTGACGAGCTCGAGGGTCCGCCCCGCCGTGGCGCGCGCGTCGAGGAGCGCGACCAGCGTGGCGGCGGTGTCCTCGCGGGTGACCTCCTCGTGGCCGACCTCGCCCTCCGCGAGCGTCACCCGCCCCGTCGCGGCCTCGTCGGTGAGCCGGCCCGGGCGCAGGACGGTGACGTCGAGGTCCTCGTGGGCGAGCACGCCCTGCTCCGCGTCCCGCTTGGCGCGCAGGTACTCGGCCCAGACCGAGTCGTCGTCCGCCTCCGACGGTGCCTTCTCGACGCCCATCGCCGAGACGAGCAGGTAGCGCCGGACGCCGGCGCGCGCGGCGGCGTCCGCGAGGAGGAGGGCTCCGTCGCGGTCGACGGTCCGCTTGCGCTCCGCGGTGCTGCCCAGGCCGGCGCCCGCCGCGAAGACGACCGCGTCGGCGCCGCGCAGGTGCTCCGCGAGCTCGTCGGGGCCGACGGCCTCGAGGTCCACGACCACGGGTTCCGCACCGGTCGCCCGGACGTCGCCCGCGTGCTCGGGGTTGCGGATGAGGGCGACCGGCTGATCGCCCCGGTGGGCCAGCTGCTCTTCGAGGTGGAGGGCGATCTTGCCGTGGCCCCCGGCGATGACGACGCGCATGCCGGTCGCCTACCCCGGTCGCGGAGCCCGCACGCACACGCCGTGCGGTGTGTCCGTCTCGGCGGCGGGTGGAAAGCGAGACCTTGCGCACAACTGCAATGGCGAGAAGTACTTCGCGGGGCTGAGCCACGAACGGTCCGTTGGTCAGTGAAGATGGTGACCAACGGACCGTTCGTGGCTTTCGTGCGAGGGCGATCACGCGATGCGGGGCCGGTCCTAGGCCGGGACGACGAGGTCCGGACGCGGCCTCGAGGCAGCCAGCCGGTAGTAGGAGTACAGCTCCTCCAGGACCCGATCCGGCTCGGTCAGCAGTCGGCGGGGTCGGTGCGTGACGACGACCACGCCGGCCGCGACCATGTCTGCGATCCGACGGGCATCGTCATCCTCCTGCTCCGGAGGGTGGAACAGCACCGAGTGGTGCTCCCACGCCATCCCGACGCACGGCAGGTAGCCGTCCGGGCAGGCGATGAGGCTGCGGTCGGGGCGCAGGAGCCGCGGATTCCACAGCATCGGCGGCAACGTGCTCTTCCCGTGCAGATCGCGGCCCCACCCCTCGGCGACGGAACGGATGCCGTCCCGGACCTCGGACAGGACCTCACGCGCCACGGCGGATCCGCGCTGGTTGCCCGCGTCGAGTTCGGCGAGCAGGCGGTCCACGGTCGTCCGTCGCTGCTGCACCGCCCCGGCCAGGATCGCGCGGACCTCGTCGCGCCCGGAGATGCGCCGCGCGAGGTCGAGGACGGCGCGATCGAGCGTCGCCACGCGAACGCCGTCGCGCTCCACCGTCAGCGGCAGGCTCTTCGTGCGTTCCACGACGAGGCCGGCGAGACAGTGACGACGACGGTCCTTGGGCACGAGGAAGTGCAGCTCGTCGCCCGGCGGGACGCGGTGCAGACCGTGCCGGACCACGGCCTCCTTGCCGGTGAGCACCGCGTCCTCGCCGCAGTAGCGCGAAGCGGCCCGGATCAGCTGCTCACGGGTGAGAGGACCGCTCTGCATGGCGATGACGCCGTGGAACGGGCGCTGCCACTCACCCGAGCGGACGCGTGCGGCGATGGTCTCCGGCCGCATCCCGATCGCGACGAGGACCGCGGTGCGCGCGACGCGCAAGGGGGCGACGGCTGCGAGGTCGGCCCGGGAGACCCGTGAGACGCGTGGCATGCCCGGACTGTCCGGCCGAGGAGACGTCGAGCGGGAGCGTCGCCGCCCAGCCCTGTGGACAACCCGGGGTGTGCTGCCGGTGTGGACGAGGTCGGAGGAGGAATGACGGCCGTTCGCTAGGTCGGCCGGCGGCACGAACGGCCCGCTCGTCACCGAAGAAGGTGACCAACGGACCGTTCGTGCCGTTCGCTCGAAAAGGGGCGGTCAGGAGCCCCAGACGTCCTGGGCGACCGAGACGATGAGCTCCAGCTTCGCGACCTCCTGCTCGTAGGAGAGCTCGTTGCCCTCCACGGTCGAGGAGAACCCGCACTGCGGGGACAAGCAGAGCTGCTCGAGCGGGACGACCTTGCTGGCCTCGTCGATCCGGCGCTTCAGGGTGTCCGGGTCCTCGAGCTCGCCGGACTTCGTCGTGACCAGGCCCAGGACCACCTGCTGGTCGCCGCGCGGCAGGTAGCGCAGCGGGGAGAAGTCGCCGGAGCGGGCATCGTCGTACTCGCAGAAGAACCCGTCGATCTCGAGCCCGCCGAAGACCTTCTCGGCGACGTGGTCGTAGCCGCCCTCGGCCGCCCACGAGGAGCGGTAGTTGCCGCGGCACATGTGTGTGGTCACCCGGAGGTCGTCGGGCCGGTCGCGCAGCGCGAGGTTGATGGTGTCCACGTAGCGCTCGTGCATGTGGTCGGCGTCCTCGCCGCGGGCGGCCATCGACTCGCGCTGCGCCGGGTCGTTGAGGTAGGCCAGCGAGGTGTCGTCGAGCTGGAGGTAGCGCACGCCAAGCCCGTACAGCCGCGAGATCTCCTCCCGGTACGCGCCGGCCAGGTCCGACCAGAACTCGTCGGGGTCGGAGTACGGCGAACCCTCGTGGACCGGGGCGCCCCCGAGCCGGTAGTGCAGCATCGACGGCGACGGGATCGTCAGCTTCGGCACGGCGGAGGTCGTCATCGAGGCCAGCGTCTCGAAGGCGGAGCCGAAGATCGTCGTCGAGAGCCCGATCCGGCGGTCGATCACCAGCGACATCGACGCGAACGTCAGGTTGCCGCTCGCGTTGCGGAAGGCGACCTCGACCGACGAGTCCTTCGACGAGGACACGCCGTCGAGCTGGTAGAGGAAGTCCATGTGCCAGGAGGTGCGGCGGAACTCGCCGTCGGTGGCCGACTGCAGCCCCACCGACTCCTGCATCGCGACGACGTCGCGGATGGCGTCGTCCTCGGCGGCGCGCAGCTCGTCGTCGCCGAGCCGCCCCTCGGCGTGCGCGGCGCGCGCCGTGAGCAGCGCCGGCGGACGCAGAAGGCTGCCGACGTGATCGGCGCGGAACGGAGCGAGCTCACGTGCGGACATGCGCACAGCTCACCGCGAACCGGCCGTCGCGGTCACCCGCCGTCCCGCCCAGCGGAAGCCGGATCCGACGCGAGCCACCCGTCCGCGAAGGCCGTCGCGGCGCGGGCGGCGAGGCCCGCGTCGGCGACGACCTCGACCACCCACAGCGCCCGGTGCGCCGAACCGAGACCGGCCCCCGCCCCATCACGGACATGCGCGGCTCGGTTCGCCGGCAGGTGCGGTCGCTAAGGTCCCCCCGTGATCTCGAACGTGTTCGACGTCGACCCCTGGTCCGTGCACGAGCCGCAGCTCGATGTGGACCTGCTGGGCCCGACCGAGTCGCTCTTCGCCCTGGCCAACGGCCACGTGGGCATGCGGGGTAACCTCGACGAGGGCGAACCGCACCAGATGCCGGGGACCTACCTCAACTCGTTCTTCGAGTCCCGGCCGCTGCCGTACGCCGAGGGCGGCTTCGGCTTCCCCGACGAGGGCCAGACGCTCGTGAACGTCCCGAACGGCAAGCTGATCCGCCTGCTGGTCGACGACGAGCCCCTCGACGTCCGCTACGGACAGGTGCACGCCCACGAGCGCACCCTGGACATGCGCTCGGGCATCCTCACCCGCCGCGTCGAGTGGACCTCGCCGAACGGGCAGCGCGTCGACGTGACCTCGCAGCGGCTGGTGTCCTTCTCCCAGCGCGCGGTCGCGGCCATCTCGTACGAGGTCTCCATCCCCGCCGACGCCGGGTCGGACGCGCTGCTCGTGGTGCAGTCCGAGCTGTTCGCGAACGAGCAGATGCCCCAGGTGGAGGGCGACCCGCGCGTGGCCGCCGCGCTGAAGGACCCGCTGGTCCCCGAGCACCACTCCCACTCCCACTACGGCGCCCGCATGACCCACCAGACGCGGCGCTCGGAGCTGCGGGTCGGCGCCGCGATGGAGCACCAGGTCTTCGGCCCGGACGACGTACAGGTCGAGAGCTCCTGCTCGAACAACGTCGGCCGCACCACCGCGATCACCCGCCTCCAGCCCGGCGGCACGCTGCGCCTCGTCAAGTTCCTGTCCTACGGCTGGTCGAGCACGCGCTCCCAGCCGGCCATCATCGACCAGGTCGAGGCGGCCCTCGACGCCTCGCTCTACACCGGGTGGGACGGCCTGGTGGCCGCCCAGCGCGAGTACCTGGACGCCTTCTGGGCCCGCGCCGACGTCGAGATCGACGGGGACCCGCGCCTGCAGCAGGCCATCCGGTTCTCCCTCTTCCACGTGCTCCAGGCCGGCGCCCGGGCCGAGAAGCGGGCGATCGGGGCGAAGGGCCTCACCGGGCAGGGCTACGACGGCCACTGCCTGTGGGACACCGAGACGTTCGTCCTGCCGGTCTTCATGTTCACCCAGCCCCGGGCCGCGGCGGACGCGCTGCGCTGGCGGCACTCGACCCTCGACATCGCGCGGGCCCACGCCGAGACCCTGAACCTGCAGGGCTCGGCGTTCGCGTGGCGGACCATCCGCGGTGAGGAGTGCTCGGGGTACTGGCCCGCGGGCACGGCCGCCTTCCACGTGAACGCCGACATCGCCGACGCCGTGCTGCGCTACGTCTCGGCGACCGCCGACGAGGACTTCGAGCGCGAGGTCGGCGTCGACCTGCTCGTCGCGACCGCGCGGCTCTGGCGCTCGCTGGGCCACCACGACAGCGAGTCGAACTTCCGCATCGACGGCGTGACCGGCCCGGACGAGTACTCCGCGGTGGCGGACAACAACGTCTACACGAACCTCATGGCGCAGCGGAACCTCCGCGGCGCCGCGGACGTCGCGGTGCGGCACCCCCGTGAGGCGGAGCGCCTCGGGGTCAGCTCGGAGGAGATCGCGAGCTGGCGCGCGTCCGCGCACGCGATGGTCATCCCCTACGACGACAAGCTCGGGATCCACGCCCAGGCCGAGGGCTTCACCTCGCACGCGATCTGGGACTTCGAGCACACGCCCGAGGACCACTACCCGCTGCTGCTGAACTACCCGTACTTCGACCTCTACCGCAAGCAGGTCGTCAAGCAGCCCGACCTGGTGCTCGCCATGGTCCAGTGCCCGGACGCGTTCACGCAGGAGCAGAAGGCGGCGAACTTCGCCTACTACGAGCGGATCACCGTCCGGGACTCGTCGCTCTCACCCGGGACCCTCGCCGTCATGGCCGCCGAGACCGGCCACCTCGACCTGGCCTACGACTACCTGTGCGAGTCCTCCCAGATGGACCTCGCCGACCTCGAGAACAACGTCCGCGACGGCATCCACCTCGCCGCGCTCGCGAGCTCGTGGACTGCGGTCGTGCAGGGCCTGGGCGGGATGCGCACGCACAACGGCCGGCTGACGTTCGCCCCGCGGCTGCCCTCGGCGGTCTCCGGGCTGCGGTTCCGCCTGCTGTGGCGGGGCCGGTCGGTCCACGTCGACGCCGCGCACGGTGAGGCGACGTACACCCTCGAGGACGTCCCCGAGCACCGCAGCGGCCCGGCCGGGATGGCCCCGACCTCGACCGATGACCTCGACCTGCGCCACCACGACGAGGAGTTCACCCTCTCCCTCGGCGAGCCGCAGACCTTCCCGATCCCGTCGGTGCCGAGCCGCGGTCCCATCGACCAGCCGCCCGGACGGGCTCCGCTGTTCCGCCGCATGCACCAGTAGCCGGGCGGCGGCCGCCTGCGCGGCGGCGGTCCGCCTCACCCGCCCGGGTTGTGGTTTCCGTGCCCGGTGAAGGTGCCGCCCCCGAGTAGGCCGCTCTGGGCCTGCGTCGTGGGCGTTGTCGTCTGCTGCTGCGTCGTCGGCGGCGGCGGCTGCTGCTGGGTGGTCGGCGGCGGCGCCTCGGTCGTGGTCACCACCGGCGGTGGGGCCTGGGTGGTGGTCGGCGCCTCGGTGGTGGTCCGGCGGGTCGAGCGCCGGGTCTCCTCCGTCGTCGTCGTGGTCGTCACGGGGGCGGCCGGCGGCGCGACGGTCGGTACCGGGGCGGGGAGCTGGGCGTTGTTGTTCGAGATCAGCGCGTAGGCGCCCACGCCGACGGCCACGAGGAGGACGGCGATGATCGCGACGACGATCGGCCAGCGCTTGCGGCCGCCGGCGTGCTCCTCGGCGACCGGGGCGCCGGCCATCGTCCCGGGACCGACGAGCGCGGTCCGGCCGTCCTGGCCGTACGGCGGGTAGCCGCCGGGGGGCGTGCCGACCCGCTGCGTCGCGCCGTAGGGGTCGTAGGACCCGGGCGGCGTGCGCGGGTTCATCGCGTAGGTCGCGCCGGTGCCCGTCGCCATGCCGGGGCCGGTCCCGGGGGGACCCATCGCGGTGGTGCGCATGGCGTTCGTGCCGGTCACCGGGGCGGGCGCGAGCACCGTCTCGGCGTCCATGCCGGAGTCCCGCGCGATCATGCGCAGCTCGCCCACGACCTGCTCGGTGCTCGGGCGCTCGGCCGGCTCGTCCCGCGTCATCGCCGCGAGCAGCCCGCCGAGCGGCGCCGGCAGGTCCGGGGGGATGTCCGGCGGGCGGTGCAGCCGGGCGACGGCCGCCTCGAGGGCGTTGCCCGGGTACTCGCGGCGCGCGGTGATGCACTCGAGCAGCACCAGTCCGAGGGCGTAGACGTCGGATGCCGGCCCGACCGGCTGACCGCGGACCTGTTCGGGTGAGAGGTACGACGCGGTGCCGATCACCATGCCGGTCGCGGTGATGTTGGTGGCGTCGGCGAGGACGGCGATGCCGAAGTCCGACAGGTGGGGGCGGCCCTCGGTGTCGAGCAGGACGTTGCCCGGCTTGATGTCGCGGTGCACGACGCCGTGGCGGTGCACGTAGGTGAGGGCGTCGGCCAGGGCCGCGCCGAGGGCCACGACGTCGCCGAGGCGCAGCGGGCCGCTGCGGATGCGGTCCGCGAGGGACTCGCCCTCGATGAGCTGCATGACGAAGTAGGCGCGGCTGCCCTCCTGGCCGACGTCGTAGATCGTCACCAGGCCGGGGTGGTTCATCCCCGCGAGCGTCTGGACCTCGCGCTGCCGCCGGGACTCGTCGGCCTCGCCGACGCCGGCCGGGAAGAGCTTCACCGCGACATCGCGCCCTAGCAGCTCGTCCCGGGCGCGATAGACCTCCGCGGCCCCGCCGCGACCGATGAGGTCGCCGAGCGTGTACCGACCCGCGCCCACGGTGGACGGGGGGACCGCCTCCGTCGAACTCACCGCCCGCGTGCCTCCTCGTCCGCTCCGACCGGCTCCGGTCCGCCACGACGGACCCGGCGTCACCGGCCGGAGCCGGTCGCCGCAGGGTCCCATGGTGCCGTGTCCCCCCGCACCGTTCGTCGGGGACCCCGTCCCACCGGCGTCGCCGTCGACCCGCCGCCACACGCTGTGAGCAGGGGGTGACCGTTTCGTGACTTTCGTCGCGACGATCGGGAGGCCGGTGCCCGCCGGTAGCATTCGGGTACCCGCCCAGTCCGAATCTCCGGAGAGAGAGCGCGAGGGACAGCCATGGACCGCGACGAGATCCTGCGTCAGGGCAAGCAGACGGCCGCCGACCTGCGCGACACCCTGAGCGCGAAGGTGTCCGAGAACGAGGACACGATCAAGGGCACGCTGGGCAAGGCGGCGCGCTGGGTCGACGAGAAGACCGGCGGCAAGTACTCCGACCAGATCGGCAAGGTCGAGGGGAAGGTCGGGGAGGGCATCGGCTGGGTGGCCCATCAGGGCGGCCCCACGACGACGGGTGCGCCCGGCGCTCCCGGCGCCGCCGGGGGTGACCCGGCTCCCGGCCCCCACGCCCCCGGCAGCACCCCGCCCGGGCCGATCACCCCCGAGGAGGCCGGCCGGGCCGCGGCGCCGCACGCGGAGGCCGCTCCCGGGAGCGCGTCGCCCGGCACGCACGCCCCCGGCAGCACGCCGCCCGGTCCGATCACCCCTGACGACGACGGCGACCTGCCGCCGCGCCCGCCGCAGGTCTGATGGCGGAGCTGGCGAAGGCGACCTCGACGGAGCCGACCGGCGAGATCGGTCGGCGCACGGCACTGCTCGACGAGCAGTGGTGCGTCGGGCCGAAGATGCACGGCGGGTACCTGCTCGCCGTGCTGGCCCAGGCCGCCGTCGACGAGATCGCCGACGACGGTTCGGGCTCGCCGGGCGGGACCGCCGGTCCGGCCCACGACGTGCCCGAGGCCGTCACCGGGACGTTCCTGCGCGCCCCCGAACCCGGCCCCGCCGTCGTGACCGTCGACGTGCTGCGTCGGGGACGGGGTGCGACGCAGGTCCGGGCCCGCCTCGACCAGGACGACCGCCCGTGCGTCGAGGTCGCCCTCGTGCTCGGCGCCGTGCCGGGACCCGACCCGCACGAGGGCGACGTCTCGCCCACCCCGATCACGCTGACCCCGTTCGAGCAGTGCGAGCGGCGCCCGGTCGAGACCGCCGACGGGCGCGGCGCGCTCCCGCTGATGGACGTCGTCGACACCCGCCTGGACCCGGCATCGCTGGGGTTCCTGCGCGGCCACCCCACCGGCGAGGGCCGGCTCTCCGGGTGGGCCGAGCTCGACACCCGCGAGGTGTGGTCTCCGCTCGGGCTGCTGGTCGCGCTCGACGTCCTGCCCCCGGCGTGCTTCGACCTCGGGCTCACCGGCTGGTCGCCGACGATGTCGCTGACCGCGCACGTCCACGCCCGTCCGGCCCCCGGCCCGCTGCGCGTCACGCAGTGGGTGGACCACCTCGTGGGCGAGCGGATGCACGAGACGTGCCGGGTGTGGGACGCCACGGGCCGGATGGTCGGGCAGGCCACCCAGCTCGCGGCGGTGCGTCGCTGACGCCCTACTCGGTGGAGCCGTCGGCGAGGATGCGGCGGAACCCGGTGTACGGGTGCAGCACCTCGGGGACCGCGACGGACCCGTCGGGCTCCTGGAACTGCTCGAGCAGGGCCGCCATCGCCCGCCCGATCGGCAGCCCCGAGCCGTTGAGGGTCGCGACGGCCTGCCGCTCGCCGTGGGCGTCCTTGGCGCGGATCCCCGCGCGGCGGGACTGGAACGTGCTGCAGTCCGAGCAAGAGGAGATCTCGCGGAACGTGCCCTGGCTGGGCAGCCACACCTCGATGTCGTAGGTCATCTGCGCGGCGAACCCCATGTCGCCGGCGGCCAGCCGGATCACGCGGTAGGCCAGCCCGAGGGCCTGCAGGCACGCCTCGGCGTGGGAGACCATCAGCTCCAGCTCGGTGCCCGACTCCTCGGCGGCGCAGAAACGCACCATCTCCACCTTGGAGAACTGGTGCAGCCGCAGGATGCCGCGGGTGTCCCGCCCGTAGCTGCCCGCCTCGGAGCGGAAGCACGGCGTCCACGCGGTGTAGGCCAGTGGGAGCGCGTCCGCGTCGAGCATCTCGCCCGCGTGCAGGTTCGTCAGCGGCACCTCGGCGGTCGGGATGAGGTAGAGGCTGCGGTCGTCGGTGCCGGTCCGGAAGAGGTCCTCCTCGAACTTCGGCAGCTGGCCGGTCCCGGTCATCGTCTCGGGGGTGACCAGGTAGGGCACCGAGAACTCGGTGTAGCCGTGCCGGCCGGTGTGCAGCGCGAGGAACAGTGACGCGAGGGCACGCTCGAGCACGGCGCCCGGCCCGCGGGCCACGCTGAAGCGGGCGCCCGCCAGCTTCGCGGCGCGGCCGAAGTCGAGGATCCCCATCGCCTCGCCGAGATCGACGTGGTCCTTGACCTCGAACGAGAACTCCGGCGGCGTCCCCCAGCGTCGGACCTCGACGGCGTCGGAGTCGGAATCGCCGTCCGGGGTCTGCTCGTCGGGCAGGTTCGGGACGGCGAGCAGCAGCTCGCGCAGGGCGGCCTCGGCGGCGGTGACCGACTCCTCCGCCTCGCGGATCTCGTCCTTCAGCTCGCGGGCACGCGCCTTGAGCTTCTCGACCTCCGGGCCCTGCCCCTTGGTCTCCTTCGCGACGCGCCCGACCTCCTGCGCCACCCGCCTGGACTCGGCCCGCAGGTCGTCGGCGTGGGCGATCGAGGAGTTGCGCCGCGCGGAGAGGGCCTCGAGGCCGGGGAGGTCCAGGGCGTAGCCGCGACGCGCGAGACGGCGCACCGCCTCGTCGCCGAGCTCGATGAGGGTCCGTGCGTCGTGCATGCCGTCCTCGGGGGTGTCGTCGCCGGTGGTCGGGAACCCGGACGGGCCGGGATGTCACCAGGGTGCCGCACCGGTGCGTCGGGTCACGCGGCACGGTCGGTTAGGTTCGCCGGGGTCAGGTCCGCCAGGTCCCGCAGTACCCCAGGAGAGCCCAGCAACCCCGGGAGAGCTCAGTGTCCACCGTTCTCGTGACCGGTGCAGCCGGTTTCATCGGGTCGAACTTCGTGCGGTACTGGCGGTCGGTGCACCCGCAGGACCGCGTGGTCGCGCTCGACGCGCTGACCTACGCCGGGGTCAGCGAGTCCCTC
>JAICLN010000211.1 GCA_025925615.1 Actinomycetospora sp.
CCGGGGGTGCGCCGGCCGGCGGCTCGCCGGCGGTCAGCGAATCACCGGCGGGCCCAGTGGGGGCAGGCCGCGGGTCGCCCCCGTCGCGGCCCACGCGGTGTGGAGGAAGGCGTAGAGCCCGACCGCGCAGAAGGCCAGCACCCCGGCGCCACCGACCACGAACAGTCCCGGGCTCACTACGACCCCGAGCAGCACGAACAGCACGGCGACGTCGACGAACACCATGATCAGCACATAACTCAGCGGCAGGCGCAGGATGCCGATGGTGAGGAACACGAAGATGATGAGCCAGGCGAGGAAGAACATCTCCAGGGTCGCGGTCACCTGCGCCGTCGGGATGTTGAACCAGTTGTGACCGGCCGGGGCGGGCAGCCCGAGCACCACCGCGAACAGGCTGAACCAGAACGCGGCGAACAACCCGAAGATCGCGGCGACGACGGTCTCCCCCAGCCCGATCGACCACAGCGCGGTGACGAACTCGCCGAGGCCGGTCGCGAAGGTGGTCGCGGCCAGGACCGACCCGAGCGAACTGGGGATCGGCACCCCTCCGATCAGCGCGAAACCGAGCACCAGCGAGCCGGAGACGAACACCGGCAACCCGAACACGAGCGGGTCGCCACCGCCGCCGAAGAGCACCTCGAGCCGGCCCGATCCGGGCGCCGAGGGCGGATCGGGTTCCTCGATGTCCTTGGCGTGTACGCCTCGGCCGTCGCTCTGGATTTCACCTGGCCTGTCGATGTCAGTCATTCCGTGTCCCTCTTCCTTGACCGGATCGGACCGGCCCGTCGGGGGCGGGTCCAGGCGTGTGGTGCGGGTCGTCGGTCCAAGCGGGTGCCGGGGGTGGGTCAGCGCAGGGCCAGCGGACGGCGCGGGGGCCGTGCGGGACGGGGGCGCGCACTGCGGGCGATCAACCAGGGCCCGAACTGGGCGGCGAGAAGCCCGACGACCGCGGCCGCCGGCCGGCCCTGCACCACCCCGAGCACCATCAGCGTCGCGCCGAGCGCGAGGACGATCATCGAGAGCACGACCAGGGTGGCCGCGCGGGCCAGTACCGCCCGTACCGCGGTGCGGACCCGGTCGACGCGCAGCGGGCGGGTGCTCCATCGGCCGAAAGCGCGCTGCAGGCGTGGCGCCTCCACGATCAGCGACTTCTCGATGCCGGTCAGCCGGCGCCGTTCGTGCTCGCTCAGGTCCATGTCATGTTCTTTCGTCCGGTTCAGCACGGAGATACCGCTCGCCCCGGACACGCGATCACCGATGATCGGGGCCCCGACGCGATGACCGAACGCCCGGGGACCCAGGTTACTACATCCGATGCGTCATGCATATACTGCGATCTGAACTAAGTGCACTAGACATCGATATCGATTCGATGTGGACCGGGTTCGCTCAGTCGGACGATGACGACGGCCGAATAGAGGGGTGCACATGGACGCGGGCAGCGACGTTCCTGCCGACCGACGGGCGACCGACGGCGACGGCTATGCAGCGGAACTGGAGGTGGCCACCCGCGGACTGCTCGACGCGAGCGAGCGCGCCCTGGCGACGATGCAGCAGAAGGTCAGCCTCGATCACCTGCGGGGCCTGCAGGCGCTGCAACGCCTGGGTGGGAGTGGCAGCGTCGGTGCCCTCGCCGGCCAACTGGGCGGGCTCTCGTCCACCGCCAGCCGGCTCAGTGACCGCCTCACCGATGCCGGACTGATCACCAGAGCGCCCTCAGCGCTGGATCGTCGTGCCACCGTGCTCACGCTGACCCCGGCCGGCCAGGCCGTGCTCGACGAGTTCGCCTCCGTGCGCGCCCTCGCCCTCGAGCAGGTCACCCGATCCATGCCCGCCGCGGACCGGCGTGCGCTGCTGGCCGGCACGCGCGCGTTCACCCGGGCCCAGACCGAGCCGGTCGGCGATGAGCAGGACACACCGACCGGCACCCCCGGCGGGTGACGGGCGCGGCCCCCGAGCAGCCGGCGCCGGACCCCGGCCCGCCCCGCGGCGCACTGCCCGTGACCGAACAGACTGCTCACCACGCCCGCGCGGCGCGATATCGTCGTGGTGACGGTCCAGTCACCACTTCCGGACCGTCGGCGAGCCGCAGAGCACGACCCGGGTCCCGAGCCGCGCCTCGCCGACTCGCTCCTGTCGTCACGATGAGAGGAGCGCCCGTCATGGCACTCAGCAGCCGTTTCGCGATCGACACCACCACCTTGCTCGCCGGAGCATTCCTCGTGGTGGCGTCGCTGGCCTTCACCATCCCCGTCGCGGGCTGGATCGGATTCGGGGTCTTCGCGGGCGTGATCGTGCTGGCCGGTCTGGGCCTGGCCACCGACCACCGCCTCGAGGGCTACGCGCTGCACGCGTTGCTGGCACTGGCCGCGACCTGGTCGTTGATCGCATCCCTGGTGTTCGCCGGGCCTGCCCTGACCTGGCTGGTCTTCGCCGGCGCCGTCGTCACCGCCGTCCTGGCCGTGACCGACCTGATCGCCCACGAGGTCACCACCGAGCGGGTCGTGCACCAGCTCGAGGTCACCCCCAACGCCCCGGCCGAGCACGCCATGGCCTGATCACGCCACCCCGCGCCGCCGCGGGCCGGGTACCCGTCAGCAGGACCCGGCCCGCGGTGCGGTGCCTCTCGTACACCTGGAACGACGACGCGGTGGCGGATCCGGCGGCGGGTCGTCCGCCGCCGTCGGCGGCCGCTCCATCCCTGAGCCCCTCGACCGGACTACCAGCTCCGAGTGGACTCCCACGGTTGCTGCGCCGACCCTCACCGTCCACTCGGCCGGACCGCCAGCTCCGAGTGGACCCCCACGGCTGACGCGACAGCCCTCACCGTCCACTCGGCGAGCCCCTGCCGGCCGTTCTGACCGATTTGCCCGCTACAGTGCCTCGATGGCTCGGTGGACCGACTTCGTCGCCTCGGCGCCCGCGATCGCCGAGGTCTTCGCCCGGCGCCACGCGGCCACCGGCAACCTGTGCTTCCTCGGCACGCTGCGGCCCGACGGCTTCCCCCGCGTCAGCCCGATGGAGCCGCGCTTCTTCGAGGGCGACCTCTGGATCGGGGGCATGCCCGACACCGCGAAGTTCGACGACCTCCTCCACGACACGCGCTTCACCCTGCACACCGCGACGGTCGACACCCACGTCACCGAGGGCGACGCCAAGGTGTGGGGCACCGTGGAGGACATCCACGACGACGTCCTCCACCAGCGCTACGCCGAGGCCCTCTACGCCGAGACGGGCTTCGACCTGCGCGGGCGGACCTTCGAGCACTTCTTCCGCGCCGACCTCGTGGGCGCGTCGGCCGTCGCCGTGGACGACGGCCACCTCGACATCACGACCTGGCGGCAGGGCCACGGCGAGAAGGTCGTCCGCAAGCGCTGAGACAGCAGACGACCCCGTCAGACCAGGGTCGTCGGCTTGTGGGAGGGCCGCGTCTCCTCGTAGGCGTCGATGTCGGTCTCGTGGCGCAGGGTGAGCCCGATGTCGTCGAGGCCCTCGAGCAGGCGCCAGCGGGTGTAGTCGTCGACGTCGAAGCGCACGACCAGGTCCTCGGCCGTGATCGTCTTCGCCTGCAGGTCGACCGTGAGCTCCATGCCCGGGCGCGACTCGATCTTCTTCCAGAGCAGCTCGACGTCGGAGTGCTCGACGGTGGCCGCGAGCAGGCCCGCCTTCGACGAGTTGCCCTTGAAGATCTCGCCGAACCGCGACGAGATGACCACCCGGAACCCGTAGTCGAGCAGCGCCCACACGGCGTGCTCGCGCGACGACCCGGTCCCGAAGTCGGAGCCCGCCACGAGGACCGATCCGCGGTTGTACGGCTCGGTGTTCAGCACGAACGACGGGTCCGAGCGCCAGGAGGCGAACAGGCCGTCCTCGAAGCCGGTGCGCGTGACGCGCTTGAGGTAGACGGCCGGGATGATCTGGTCGGTGTCGACGTTCGAGACCCGCAGCGGGGTCCCGATGCCGGTGTGCGTCGAGAACTTCTCCATGACGGGTCCCCTCAGGCGAGCGTCAGCACGGACGGCGTCAGGTCCTCGGGCGAGGACAGCGTGCCCCGGACGGCGGTGGCGGCGGCGACGAGCGGCGACACCAGGTGGGTGCGCCCGCCCTTGCCCTGCCGGCCCTCGAAGTTGCGGTTGGACGTCGAGGCGCAGCGCTGGCCGGGCTCGAGCTGGTCGGGGTTCATGCCGAGACACATCGAGCAGCCCGCCGAGCGCCACTCCGCGCCGGCCTCGGTGAAGACCTCGTCGAGGCCCTCCTCCTCGGCCTGCGCCTTGACCTTCATGGACCCCGGCACGACGAGCATGCGCACCGAGTCGGCCACGTGCTTGCCGCGGATGACGCCGGCCGCAGCGCGCAGGTCCTCGATCCGCGCGTTGGTGCACGAGCCGAGGAACACCACGTCGACCGCGACGTCGCGCAGCCTGGTGCCCGGCTCGAGGGCCATGTACTTCAGCGCCTTGCGGGTGGCCGCCGCGTCGTCGTCGTCCATCTCCGCGGGGTCGGGCACCGACTCGCCGAGCGGGAGGCCCTGCCCGGGGTTCGTGCCCCAGGTGACGTAGGGCGTCAGCGCGGCGGCGTCGATGTGCACGACGGTGTCGAACTCGGCGTCGTCGTCGGTGCGCAGCTCCCGCCAGACCTGCTCCGCGGCGTCCCACTCGGCGCCCTCGGGCGCGTGAGGGCGGCCCTTCAGGTACGCGAACGTGGTCTCGTCCGGGGCGACCATCCCGGCGCGCGCGCCGGCCTCGATGGACATGTTGCACATCGTCATGCGCGCTTCCATCGACATGGTCCGCACGGCCTCGCCCCGGTACTCCAGGACGTAGCCCGCGCCGCCGCCGGTCCCGATCTGTGCGATCACCGCGAGGATGACGTCCTTGGCGGTCACCCCGGGGCGCAGCTCGCCGTCGATCTCGATGGCCATCGTCTTGAACGGCCGCAGCGGAAGGGTCTGGGTCGCGAGCACGTGCTCGACCTCGGAGGTCCCGATGCCGAACGCGAGCGCGCCGAACGCGCCGTGGGTGGAGGTGTGGGAGTCGCCGCAGACGACCGTCGTGCCGGGCTGGGTGAGGCCCAGCTCCGGGCCGATCATGTGGACGATGCCCTGGTTGAGGTCGCCGATGGAGAACAGGCGCACGCCGAACTCCTCGACGTTGCGCCGCAGCGTCGCGACCTGCGTCGCCGAGGTCTCGTCGGCGATCGGCAGGAGGATGTCGACCGTCGGGACGTTGTGGTCCTCGGTGGCGATCGTGAGGTCCGGGCGGCGCACCGGGCGTCCGGCGAGGCGCAGCCCGTCGAAGGCCTGGGGGCTGGTCACCTCGTGCACGAGGTGGAGGTCGATGTAGAGGAGGTCGGGCTCCTGACCTTCACCGTGCCGGACCACGTGCTGGTCCCAGACCTTCTCCGCGAGTGTGCGTCCCACCGTCTCACCTCGTGAAAGTTCCCACATCGTGGGAGTACAGTATCGTTTCGTGGGACAGACTAGCGGAATCGGCGTGCTCGACAAGGCGGTGGGGGTTCTCCGTGCCGCGGCGGTCGCCCCGTGCGGCCTGGGTGAGCTCTGCGAGCGGACCGGGCTCCCGCGCGCCACCGCGCACCGCCTCGCCGTCGGGCTCGAGGTGCACCGCCTCCTGGAGCGTGACGCGGACGGGCGCTGGCGCCCCGGGCCCGCGCTGGCCGAGCTGGCCCACGGCCACCACGACCCGCTGCTGACCGCCGCCGAGGAGGTCCTGCCCACGCTGCGCGACCTCACCGGGGAGAGCGTGCAGCTCTACCGCCGCGAGGGCGACTCCCGGGTCTGCGTCGCGGCGTCCGAGCCGGCGTCGGGCCTGCGCGACACGGTGCCGGTCGGGGTGCGGCTGCCGATGACGGCGGGGTCGGGGGCGCGGGTGCTCGCCGCCTGGTCGGATCCCCACGGGTTCCTGGTCGACGGCCGCACCCCGGTCGAGGTGTTCGGGGCCGACCTCCTCGCCGAGGTCCGGCGCCGCGGCTGGGCGCAGAGCGTCGCCGAGCGCGAGGCCGGGGTGGCGAGCGTCTCGGCGCCGGTGCGCGGTCCCGACGGCGGCGTGGTGGCGGCGGTGTCGGTGTCCGGGCCGGTGGACCGCATCGGGCGCAAGCCGGGCTCGCGCTGGGCGAACGACCTGCTCGCCGCCGCCCGCGACCTGGAGAAGGCGCTCGTCTGACCCGACGCCCTTGCCCCGACTCGCCCGGCCCGAGTGCGATCCCGAACCGACGGGAGGCCAGCCCCTTCCCGGCTGATCAACAGCACGTCAGACAGCCCGCAGGGCCCCCAGGGTTGCCTGGTGTGCCACTCGACGTCGCGTCACCCGAGCACCTCATCGTGAGGGGCACACCAGGCCGTTCGCTGAGGCTCCCACGCTGCGTGGTGTGCCACTCGTCCCTTGGGACGGCCTTGCCCGGCGACCTACTCTCGGGTCGTGAGCGAGGGACAGCACATCACCACGCCCGAGCAGCTCCGCGAGGTCGTCGGGGAACCGGTGCGCCGCGCCGTCGTCAAGCAGCGCGACCGACTGGACGACACCGACCGCGCCTTCATCGCGCGGAGCCCCTTCCAGGTGATCGCGACGTCGGGTGGCGACGGCGGGGTCGACGTCTCCCCCAAGGGCGACCCGGCGGGCTCGGTGCACGTGCTCGACGACCACACGCTGGTGCTGCCCGACCGGCCCGGGAACCGCCGCGTCG
Source organism: Actinomycetospora sp. (assembly GCA_025925615.1). GTDB lineage: Bacteria > Actinomycetota > Actinomycetes > Mycobacteriales > Pseudonocardiaceae > Actinomycetospora. The sequence goes on from JAICLN010000211.1 coordinate 6,700, forward strand.
ACGGGTTCGGAAACATCCTCGAGAACCCGCACGTCGGGCTGCTCTTCCTCGTGCCGCGCCGGTCCGACACGCTGCGCGTCAACGGCACCGCGCGCATCCTGCTCGACCCGCCCTACGCCGAGGCGCTGCGGCACAAGGGGCACGTCCCGCGACTCGTGCTGGAGGTCGGCGTCGAGGAGGTGTTCACCCACTGCGCCAAGGCGTTGCTGCGCTCGAACCTCTGGGACCCCGAGCAGTGGCCCGAGGACGACCTGCCGAGCATCGCGCAGATGGCGGCCCGCACCACCGACGACATGACCCTGGCGCAGATGGAGGAGTACTACACCGAGGAGAACACCCGCACGCTGCTCTACCGGACCACCCCGCGCTGAGGGCGGTCCGCCGGCCCGCCCCGGGAGCGGGAGAACTGCCAGGATCACCGCCGTGAGTGCCACCGGACCCGCCGTCGACGCCCTCAGCGCCCGCTTCGTCGCGGCCCTCGGCCGCCGCGGCGCCATGGCCGAGCTGATGGCGCTCGCGACTCTCGGCGGAGCGCCGCACCTCTCGGCGACCCCGCCCGACGTCCCCGTGCTGGCCCACCTCGACGAGGCGCTCGCCCGGGTCGCCGACGAGGTCGACGGCCAGCTCCGGGAGGCCGTGGCACTCGTGGCGGGCCGCGCGGGCTGGACCCGGACCGCCGCCTACGCCGACGACGAGGCCCTGTTCGCGGGCTACGCCCACGCGACGCTGCGCGGTGCCGACGACGACGAGGTGGTCCTCGGCCTCGTCCTGCTCGGCC
>JAICLN010000087.1 GCA_025925615.1 Actinomycetospora sp.
AGTTACCCGCAGGTTGCGTGGGACACGCGCCGTGTTGGGCGTGATCCGGACCTCGCGTTCGAGCGAGGGGCCGACGGGTAGCCACATCGATACTGCCGACCACGACGGTCGGCGTTCCCGACCCGTCCCCGCCGAGGAGACACCGTTGCTCGACCTGACCGCGCCCGAGAGTCCCGTGACCACCGTTGCCCTCCCGCACGCCCGCGGGCCGGTCTCCGAGGCCGTGCTGTCGGTCTTCGCCGGGCGTCGTGAGACGAGCGACCTGCCGCACCCGTCGTCGGGGATCGATCCCTACGGTGACGACCTGCAGCTCGCGCTGTACCTCTGCTACGAGCTGCACTACCGCGGGTTCCCGGGCGTCGACCCGGAGCTGGAGTGGGACCCCGACCTGCTCGCGCTGCGCCGGTCGCTGGAGCAGCCGTTCCTCGCTGCGCTGCAGGCCGAGGTCTCCGGTGGCGACGACGTCGAGGGTGCGGTCGATGCGCTGCTCGTGGAGCCGGTGGAGGGGACCGGGCCGTCCTGGAAGCTGGCCGCCGACGGCGAGCTGTGGCAGCTGCGCGAGTACGTCGCGCACCGGTCGATCTACCACCTCAAGGAGGCCGACCCGCAGGCCTGGGTGATCCCGCGGCTCGACGGACAGGCCAAGGCGTCGCTGGTGACGGTGGAGCACGACGAGTTCGGGGCCGGCCACGCCGACCGGGTCCACTCGACGATCTTCGCCGGGATGATGGACGAGCTCGGCCTCGACTCCGCCTACCACGCCTACCTTGACGTGGCGCCCGCGTTGACGCTGGGGACGGTGAACGTGATGTCGCTGTTCGGGCTGCACCGGCGGTGGCGGGGTGCGTCGGTCGGGCAGTTCGCGCTGGTCGAGGTGACGTCGTCGCCGGGGTCGGCGCGGCTGGTCAAGGCGATGAAGCGGCTCGGGACCTCGGAGGCGGCGCAGGCCTTCTACGAGGAGCACATCGAGGCCGACGCGGTGCACGAGCAGCTGGTGCGGCGGGGGCTGCTGGCGGACCTTCTTGCGCGGGAGCCCGCGTTGGCGGCGGACATCGTGTTCGGCATCCAGGCATCCACCCTGCTCGAGGACCGGCTGGCGGATCACCTCGTTCGGTCCTGGGACTCCGGCTCGTCGTCGTTGTTGCGGGCCGCGGTCTGACGGACCTTGCGCCGGTGGCTGGTGTCGCAGAAGGGGTAGCGCTTGCTGCGGCGGCAGGCGCAGACGGCGACGACCGGTCGCTCGGAGCGAACGACGGTGCCGTCGGGGGTCTCCAGCTCGACCGGGCCCTCGACGAGGATCGGGCCGCCCTCGGTGATGGTCACGCGGGGGGCGCGGTCGGTGTCGGGGAGCTGCTGTGTCATGGGCCAGGACTACCCGGGCCGGGCCGAGGTCACGGGTGGCCTACGTCCCGGCGCCGACCGAGGTGCTGCGACCGCGTCACCGTGACGCGGTCGGGCGGAGGCGGTGTGGCGGCGGCCCATCCGCGCGCTGCACTCGGCGAGGACTCCGACCACGATCACGACCTGGGCGGCGACACGCCCAAGCAACGCCAGGACGCGCCGCCGAAGTCGTGATCTTGGACCGGCGCGCCCACGAGCAAGGACGGTCGGAGCGTCGACACCCCGCGGACCGGTGCGATGAGGGTCCGCGGGGCTCACACGTGGCGGTTCTGGTGGGACCGAGATTCCGGGCCGGGCTCAGCCGAGGGCGGGGAGGACGCCCGCGCCCTGCAACCACCCGAGCCAGTCGCCGAAGTGCCAGACCTCGACGGGGCGGCCGTCGCGCCAGTGGATGACGTGCGTGCCGGTCGCCTGGGTGCGCTGACCGGTCGGCTCGGCGGGGATGACCCCGCCCTGACCGGAGAACGTCCCCGTGCAGCTCCACCGGTGAGCGCTGCGGTCCCCGTCGACGAGGTCCTCCTCGACCGTGACCGAGAACTGCGGGAACGACTGGTGGAAGCCGGCCATGAACTGCTTCAGCCCGTCCCGGTCCATGTCCGGGAATCCGGCGAGGTGGTAGACGACGTCGGGTGGGACGAGATCGTCCACCCCGTCGACCTGGCCGTTCTCCCACGGCTCCGCGAGCTGCCTCATCACCTTCGCCGGGTCCGACATCCTGTCCTCCTCGATGTTTGGGTGACCGAGGGTGAGGGCGGACGGGGAATGGTCACAACTGCAGCCACCCGAGAAGCCTAAGATCTCGCCTAGCCTTTTAACGCTCCGTGTCTGGGCCCTCGCTCCGTGGTCGCGACGACGACCAAGATCACCGAGATGACGAGCTCGTGGCCGGTGAGGCCTCGAGAGCTCGTCGTCTTGGTGATCATGGCGGGCTCGGCGGGGTGGCGTCGGCCGGACGATCGTCCACGCCGCCGAGGTCTGAGTCAGCGGCTCGCCGCGCGCCGGTACTGGGCGGCCGCGAGCGGGGCGAACACGGCCACGACGGCGACCGACCAGAGCAGCGTGTAGACCTGTGCGTGCTCCAGGGACCAGGCGGTCGAGACGGCGGCCACCGGGTTCGGGGGTGGGTTGCCGAACAGCTCGCGGGCGGCCTGGGTGACCGAGGAGACCGGGTTCCACTCGGCGAACACCCGGAGCGGGCCGGGCAGCGTGTCGAGCGGGACGAAGGTGTTCGCCACGAACGTCAGCGGGAAGATCACGATGAACGAGGCGTTGTTGATCACTTCGGGGCTCGGGATGAGCAGGCCGAGCCAAGCCATGATCCACGAGATCGCGTAGGCGAAGATCAGCAGCAGGGCGAAGCCCCAGAGCGCTTCGAGCGGCCCGGTGTGGATGCGCCAGCCGACGATCAGCCCGGTGATCGACATGACGATCAGGACGATCACGTTGTTCACGACGTCCGACAGCGTCCGCCCGGTCAGCACGGCCGACGGCGCCATCGGCAGGGAGCGGAAGCGGTCGACGATGCCCTTCTTGACGTCGTCGGCGAGCCCGGCCCCGGTGTTCGTCGCCCCGAAGACGACGGTCTGCGCGAAGATCCCGGCGATCAGGAACTCGCGGTAGGCCGCACCGCCGCCGCTGGGGTCGATCGCGCCGCCGAACACGTACGCGAAGAGCAGCACGAACATGATCGGCGAGAGCGTCGTGAAGACCAGCAGGTCGGGCACGCGCTTGATCTTGATGAGGTTGCGCTTGGCGACGACGGCCGCGTCGGTCACCACGTCGATGGTGGTCACGCCGCGCCGGCCTCCCCGGTCTCGTCGTCCTCACCGGCGGTGCTGCCCGTGAGGGTCAGGAAGACGTCGTCGAGGGTCGGGCGGCGCACGCCCGCGTCGTCGACGTCCAGGCCGGCGACCTCGAGCTGGTCGAGCGCCTGCCGCAGGGCCTTCACCCCACCGGTCACGGGCATCGTCAGGGACCTGCGGTGCTCGTCGGTGACCGGCGGCGCGACGCCGAGCGGGGTGACGACCCCGACCGCCTCCTCGAGCCGGTCGGCGTCGCTGACGGTGAGCTCGAGGCGCTCGCCGCCGATCTGGGCCTTGAGCTGGTCAGCGGTGCCGCGCGCGATGGCGCGGCCGTGGTCGATGACGACGATGTCGTCGGCGAGGACGTCGGCCTCCTCGAGGTACTGGGTGGTGAGCAGGAGCGTGGTGCCGTCGGCCACGAGCCGTTGGATCACGCCCCACATCTCGGTGCGGCTGCGCGGATCGAGCCCCGTGGTGGGCTCGTCGAGGAACAGCACCGGGGGAGCGGCGACGAGGGCGCCGGCGAGGTCGAGACGGCGTCGCATCCCGCCGGAGTAGGTGCGGGTGGGCCGGTCACCCGCCTCGGTGAGGCTGAACTGGGCGAGCAGCTCGCGGGCCCGCTCCCGGCTGCGGCGGCGGCCGAGGTGGTAGAGGCGGCCGATCATGTCGAGGTTCTCGAACCCGGTGAGGTACTCGTCGACCGCGGCGTACTGCCCGGAGAGGCCGAGACGCTTCCTCACCTCCCGCGGCTTCGCCAGGACGTCGACGCCGTCGATGCTCGCGCTGCCCGCGTCGGGCTGGAGCAGCGTGGTGAGGATCCGCACGATGGTCGTCTTCCCCGCCCCGTTCGGGCCGAGCAGCCCGAGCACGGTGCCGCGTGGGACCTGCAGATCGACCCCGTCGAGAGCGGTGACGTCGCCGTAGCGCTTGACCAGCCCGGCGACCTCGATCGCCACGTCCATGCCTGCTCCAAGCGCTCGTGCGGTGGGACGGCCGCGAGGGTACTGACGGGGTCCGACAACGTCCTGTGATTTGTCCGGTTCGGGGACCTCGGCGCCTCGGGCCGTACCGCGCCGACCAGCGGCTCGTTGCTCGGAGCAACCTGGGCGTCCGCCACACGTCGGACGACCGGACGAACAACGCGACGACGAACGTAGGTGTGCGATGGGCCGAGGGCGGCGGACTGCCGTGAGGCGAGTGGCAGCGGTGGCGGCGGGGGTGGTGCTCGTCGGCCTCGTGGCGTCGGGCGTCGCGACCGCGCAGGTCCGGACCGAGACCCCCACGCCGCCGATCCCGCAGATCGTCCAGGGAGCGCTGGGCTCCGCCGCGGGATCCTCGTCGACCTCGAGCACGGACAGCCCCGCCCCGCCGGCGGACCTGCCGGAGGTGCTCCCCGCCATCCCGGGCTCGTCGACGAGCTCGACCTCGACGAGCTCCACGTCGACCAGCTCGACCTCGAGCACCACGTCGACCAGCTCGACCTCGAGCACCACGTCGACCAGTAGCACCTCGAACGGGTCCAACGGCACCTACACGATCAGCTTCCCGCCGACCCTGCCCCCGATCCACCACGGCGACGACGGGCACCGCTTCTACGGCCGGTACTGGGACGCCTCGGCCAACTGCTGGCGCTACGCCTCGCCGGACTACGTCGCACCCGTCGTCGTCGCGACCCAGGTGGCGTCGGTGCCCAAGGGCGGCGTGAACACCGGGGACGGGTCCTTCCGGTAGCCGGCGCGACCTCCGGGAATCCGGGTCTCCGGGACCCGGATTCCCGGCAGGGTCGACGAACCGAGGTCACGGAGCGCGACACTCACGGAATGCTCCACCCCGACTCCGTCCCGCCTCTCGCCGCCGAGGACCACGTCTGCGCCGACTGCGTGATGGACTTCGGTCGGACGACGGTCGGCGACGTGCGCGAGATCGTCGCGGCGGTCCCGGGCCGGGCCCGCGATCTCACCGAGGCCCACGACGACGAGGCCTGGCGGGCACCGGGCCCCGACGGCGCCTGGTCCGCGGCCGAGTACCTCTGCCACGTCCGCGACGTCTACGCCGTCTTCACCATCCGGCTCCACCGGGCCCGCACCGAGGACGACCCGGCCCTCGAGCCGATGCTCAACGATCTCCGCGCGCGCCGCTTCGACTACGCCCACGCCGCGCTGGGCCCGGCGATCGATCAGCTCGGGGCCCACGTCGTGGGGTTCCTCGCGGAGCTCGACCGGGTTCCCGAAGATGCGTGGGCCCGGCCGGTCCACCGGTACCCGGAGGAGGGGCGCACGGTGCTGTGGCTCGCCCGCCAGGCCGCCCACGAGGGGCGCCACCACCTGCGCGACATCGCCGCGGCGCTCGGCGCCTGAGCAGGTCAGGATTCGCGGGCCTCGTCGCGCTCCCGGCGCGCGGTGTCGCGCTCGTCGCGGGCCTCGTCGCGTTCCCGACGGGCCGCGTCGCGCTCGTCGGTGGCCTCGGCGTGCTGGGCGCGCTCCTGGTCGAGGTCGGCGCGCAGGTCGAGGATCTCGGCGGCGCTGGCGAGGGTGTGCCCCTGGTCGGCCAGCTCGCGGAGGGCGACGATGCGGTCGAGCTGGTTGCGCGAGTAGCGCCGGTGTCCGCCCTCGGAGCGGGCGGGCGTCAGGAGGCCGGCGGCGTCGAGGCTGCGCAGGAACGCCGGCGGGACGTCGAGGAACTCGGCCGCCTGGCCCATGCCGTAGGTCGGGTGGTCGGGGTCGTCGAGGCGGTCCAGCGCCATGGTTCTCTCCTCCGACCGGGAACCCGACACACACGTCGGGCCGGACGGGGCAGGTCGTCGCGACCCCACCCCGCCCGGCGCTTGCGAGTGGTCTCAGCTCGGGCCTGCCCTGGTGGGCTCGACCCCGGTCATCGTGGTCGTCGTGTGGTGGACGGGGACATCACCTCCTGGCGGACTCGTGGTGCAGGACGTCGGGCCGGCCTCAGCTCGCGTGCTCCTCGCTCGCGGTGGCGTCGTGACCGGCGTCGATGGAGTGGGGAGCTCCGGCGTGCTCCACGGCGATCCGGCGCGGCTTCGAGCGCTCGGAGACCGGGATGGTGAGCGAGAGGACCCCGTCGACGTACGAGGCGTGCAACTGTTCGAGGTCCAGATCGCGCCCCATGGTCAGGCGGCGGCTGTAGCGCCCGCGGGGTCGCTCGGCGACGAGCCACTCCCCGGAGTCGCCCGGGGCGGTGCGCTCGGCGCTGACGGTGACGGTGTTGCCCTCGACCGAGATGTCGATCGATCCGGGGTCCACACCCGGGACGTCGAACGCGGCGATGACGTGGTCGCCTGCGCGGTAGAGGTCCAACGGCATCCCGGTGCCGGGCTGGCCGTGGCCGCCGGTGAGCCGGTCGAGCGAGCGGAACGCGTCGAAGGGGTCGTAGTTCAGCAGCACAGTCGGTCACTCCTTCCTTCACCGCACTGCTAGCTCCAGCTGACTGACGTGGATATTTATAGCCAGGCCTGGAGGTATGCGCAAGCCAGAGTTGCAGACGTTTACGAACTGCGCGACGTGCAACAGAACACGGCGCGCGAACTTGCACGGTGTGCATGAACGAGTGGCGTGAGCGGAGCCAGCCCACCGCTCCTCGTGAAAGCCGCATCCATGACCGCGCCCGCACCCACCGCGCCGCCGAGCACCCCGACGAGCAAGCGCGCCGTGCTCGTCCCGCTCTCGGGCCTGCTGATGGCCCTCTTCGTCGCGATCCTGTCCTCGACGATCGTGTCCAACGCCCTGCCGCGGATCATCGGCGAGCTGGGCGGGACCCAGGCCCAGTACACGTGGGTCGTCACCGCGTCGCTGCTGGCCATGACGGCGTCCACCCCGATCTGGGGCAAGCTCGCCGACCTCTTCTCGAAGAAGCTGCTCGTCCAGATCGCCATCACGGTGTTCATCGTCGGGACGATGCTGGCGGGCCTGTCGACGAGCTCGTCGCCGGCGGTGTCTCCGCGCTGCTGATCTGGACCTCGCTGGGCGGCAAGAACTTCGCCTGGATCTCCTGGGGCTCGCTCGCCTGGCTCGCCGCCGGGATCGTCGCGCTCGTCCTCGCCGTCGTCGTCGAGTCCCGCGCGAAGGAGCCGATCGTCCCGCTCCAGCTCTTCCGCAACCGCACCGTAGCGCTCGCGACCGTCGCCGCCCTCTTCGTCGGCGTGGCAATGTTCGGCTCCTCGGTCTTCCTGTCGCAGTTCTTCCAGCTCGCCCGCGGCGCCAGCGCCACCGAGGCCGGCCTGCTGACCCTCCCGATGATCGCGGGGCTGTTCCTCGCCTCGACAGTCGTCGGCCAGCTGATCTCGCGCTACGGCCGGTGGAAGCCGTACCTGGTCGGTGGCGGCGTGCTGCTCGTCGCCGGGCTGCTCATGCAGGGCCTGGTCATGGGCGCGGACACGCCGTGCTGGGAGCTCGCCGTCGCGATGGTGATGGTCGGGATCGGCGTCGGGTCGACCCAGCAGAACCTCGTGCTCGCCGTCCAGAACCAGGTCGCCCTGCGCGACATGGGCGCGGCCAGCTCGACCGTCGCGTTCTTCCGGTCCCTGGGCGGCGCCGCCGGGGTGGCGGCCCTGGGCGCCCTGCTCTCGAGCCACGTCTCGTCGGCGATCACCTCCGGGCTCACCGCCGCCGGCATCCCGGCCTCGGCCACGTCGTCGTCGGGCGGCCAGATCCCGAACCTCGCGACGCTGCCCGCGGCGATCCGCACGATCGTCGAGGACGCCTACGGCGACTCCGTCGCCCTGATGTTCCTGGTCGCGGCCCCGCTGGCGCTGATCGCCCTCGTCGCAATCCTCTTCCTGCGCGAGGTGCCGCTGCGCACGACGATCGACGTCGACGACGAAGCCCCGACCCGGATCGAGGCCGCACCGGCGGTCGCCGACCACGACGACCTGGGCTCCGTCCTCGAGGGCCGGGTCCGCGACGGCGACCGCCCGGCCTCGGGCGCCGTGCTCACCGTCATCGACCGCGGCGGGCGCCAGCTGGCTCGCACGGTCGTCGACGACGACGGGTACTACTGGCTCGCCGCCGACTCGGGCGAGGTGCCGCACCTGCTCGTTGCGCAGTGGCGGGGGACCCCGCACGTCGAACTGCTGGGCGGGACGGTCGGCCGGCGCGACGTCGCCCTCACCGGCGACGCACCCACGGGCCGGCACCGCGCGATCACCGACGTCACCGTGCTCGATGCCGCCACCGAGGTCCTCCCGACGGTGACCCGATGAGCACGTTGACGGCCCACCGATCCGGCCCGGAGCAGACTGAGCCGGTGACGGTGGGTCGGCGGGAGCGCAAGAAGCAGGCCACCCGTGCCGCGCTCAGCGAGGCCGCCCCGCGGCTGTCCCTCGAGCACGGGGTCGAGAACGTGACCGTCGAGCAGATCGCCGACGCCGCCGACGTCTCCCTGCGGACCTTCTTCAACTACTTCTCCAGCAAGGAGGAAGCGGTTGTCGCGGGCGACGCGGTCCGCGGGGAGATGCTCGTCGACGAATTCCGGTCCAGGCCCCCGTCGGAGAGCGTGCTGACGGCGCTGGAGGCCGCAGTCGTCGTCTTCGTCGACGACCTCGTCGGCAGCGGCCGGCGGGAGCAGATGCGGATGATGCGGAGCAGCACCGCCCTGCTGCCGCACCAGCTCGCCGCGTACGCCGCGTCGGAGCGGGCGCTGGGGGTGGCGGTCGCCGAGCGCGTCGGCGAGGTCGTTCCCGACGACGTCGATGACGAGGACCGCCGCGTCGGGCTCTACCCGGCGCTGGTCGCGGCCACGACGATGGCCGGGATGCGTGTCGCCGTGCAGCGGTGGACCGACGGCGGCACCGAGGACCTGGAGGCCCTGTACGGCGTCATCGGCGAGGTGTTCGAACGCCTGGGCCGGGGGCTGTAGAGCTCGGTGGACGCCGTCGCCGCCGCCCTCGCGGTGCTCGCCGCGCTGCTGTTCGCGATGGCGTCGGTCGCCCAGCGCGGCGCGGCGGCCGACGTGCCCGACGACGCGGCCCGTGGCGGCAGCCTCGTCGCGTGGCTGGTCCGCTCCCGGCGGTGGTGGGCGGGCGCGGTCGGGGACACCGCCGGCTACGGCGTCCAGGCCGCGGCCCTCGGGCTCGGCTCCGTCCTCCTGGTGCAGCCGCTGCTCGTGACGACCCTGCTCTTCGCGCTCCCGCTCGAGGCCCGGCGGTCCCGACGACGTGTGCCGACTCCGCACCGGTGGTGGTCGGGAGCGCTGGTCGTGGCGCTCGGCCTCTTCGTCGTGGTCGGGCAGCCGAGCGCGGGCACGGACCGGGCGCCGGCGTCGGCGTGGCTCCCGGCCGGACTGGTGCTCGTCGTGGTCATGGTGGCCTGCGTCGTCGGCGCCGGGCGACGACGCGGGCCCCGTCGGGCGGCGCTGCTCGCGGCTGCGGCCGGTCTCGCCTACGGGGCGGTCGGGGCGCTGACGAAGTCGGTGGTCGCCCTGCTCACCACGGGGTTGGTGCCGCTGCTGACCGGCTGGGAGACCTGGGCGCTCCTCGTGGCCGTCGCGGTCGGCACGCTGCTGCAGCAGGTCGCGTACGGGGCCGGCCCGCTGCCGGCGTCGTTGCCGGCCGTGACGGTGGGGGAGCCGGTGGGCGCGTCGGTGCTGGGCGTCCTCGTGCTGGGGGAGCACATCCGGGCGAGCGGTCCCGCGCTCGTGCTGATCGGTGCGCTCGCCCTGGTCATGGTCGTCGCGACGGTGGCCCTGGCCCGCGGCGCGGCGGCCACCCCTACTGGCGCGGCGCCAGCGCCGACATCGCCGCCCAGCGGTCCCACGGCACCGTCCAGTCCGCGATGTCGCCGTCGGCCAGGGTGAGCGGGACCGGGCTGTTGGTGACCTCGACCGGGTCGCCGAAGATCGCGGTGCCGAAGTACTGCTGGGCGTTGTCGTCCGAGAGGTTGACGCAACCGTGGGTCACGTTCTCCGACCCCTGCACCCCGTCGGTCTTCGGGTTGGCGTGGATGAACTCGCCGTTGTTCTCGATCCGCACCGCCCAGTGCTCGGGCACGTTCTCGTAGTCGTACTTCGGGTTCGACATCAGGACCGTCTCGGCCTTGCTCATGACGACGTGGATGCCGTTGGTGGTGTTGCGGTTCGGGTCGGAGCCGAGCCCGTAGCTCGCCGGGAAGTCCATGACGGTGCGGCCGTCCTGCACGACGAGCATCCGGTGGCTGGTGACGTCGGCCTTCACGATCTGGGACCGGCCGATCGTGAAGTGGCTGGTCACGTCCCGGGCGCCCCAGACGCCGTCGCCGTCGTCGACCCCGAGCTGGCGCACGGCCACCGCGACCTGCGTACCCGGCGTCCAGTAGCCCTGCGGGCGCCAGTGGGCGCGCGACCCGCCGTCGTCGTCGAGCCAGGCCCACGACCCGGTGGTCGGTACCGAGGTCTGCACCGACATCGCGCGCTCGGCGGCCGCCTTGTCCGCGACGTGGTGGTCGAACTGCACGATGATCGGCGCCGCGATCCCGACCGTGGCCCCGTCGTCGATGTTGATCTGCGCCTGCGTGGTCGTGTCCGGGACGAGCGTGCGGAACGAGCCGGTCACCGGCACCGTCGCGCCGTCCGCACCCGCGGCCTGCCCGGACCACGTGTAGGCGGTGTCGTACTGCAGCGGTCCCCGCGCCCGCCAGCTCCGGCCGTCCGCGCTCGGCGTCCCGGGGACGACGGTGCCGTCGGCCGCCTTCAGGGCGACCGAGGCCAGGCGGGCGTGGTCGGCGGTGACCGTGACCGGTTGGGCGGGTGCGACGTCGGCCGCGCCGGCCGGTGGGGTGAGCGTCACCGTCGGCCCCGGTTCCGAGGCGGTCGCTGCCTCGGCGATGCCGGGCCTCGACCCCGCGACCGCCGCGTACACACCGTTCCCCACGAGGAACACGAGCACGACCACCATCAGCCCCACGAAGCCGTGCTGCCAGACGCGCCGCATCGGCACCGATCCCCACCCCTCGTCGTCCGCCATCGCGGGTAGGGAGACGGCCGGCGCCCCTCGGGGGTTGCCCCGGAGGTGGTCCAGGGTCAGGGTCACTAGGCAGATGATCATGCCGAGCGCGACACTCCGACAGGCGCGCTCGGCATGATCATCTGCCTAGCGCGGCCCGAGGGGTGCGGCCCGGTCGGCGTCGCTCAGCCCGCCAGCGCGTCGCGGAGGTCGGCGAACAGGTCGGTGCGCGTCTCCGAGCCGAGCCGCTGGCGCATCCGGCCGACGTGGTGCTCGACGGTCTTCGCGCTGATGAAGAGCCGGTCGCCGATCTCGCGGTAGGTCATGCCTTCGAGCAGCAGCTCGGCGACCTCGCGCTCGCGGTCGGAGATCACGCAGGGTCGCGACGACGGGCGCGGCGCGGGCTCGGGTGCCGACGGTGCGGTGGCCGCCGGGGCCGCGGGCACCGCCGCGGCGGCGGGCTCCTCGGCCGTCGACGGGCCGGCGAGCAGCCCGCGGGCCAGGCCGAGCATGGCGCCGAGG